>JAAZNO010000329.1 GCA_012798275.1 Chloroflexota bacterium | reverse complement strand
GGCAATTGCGTGATCTCGGCGCACAACGACATCTATGGGGAGATTTTCCGGCGGTTGCCGGAGCTGCGGGTGGGGGACGAGATCCTCGTCCACACGACCTCGCAGATTTACCGCTACGTCGTGCGGCAAACGCGCCTCATCGAGCCGACCGACGTCAGCGTGATGCACCCGACCCACAGTCCCGTGCTGACGTTGATCTCGTGCTATCCCTACCGCGTGGATACCCAACGGATCGTCGTCATCGCATCCTTGGAGCCGTGAATTCCGGCGCGGAAGACTCGCGCCGATAAGGAGGAAGAGCGTGTCGAAGAATAAGGTGCAGGGGAATGGCGCTCGCGCGCGGGTGACGAAGCAGGAGGTGTCTCCCGCCAGTTTGGAGGAGGAGTATCGCTATGTGATCACCGATCTCAAGCGCATTGCCCTTCTTGCGGCGGCGATGCTGGCTTTGCTCGTGCTGCTGGCTTTCATCTTGGTCTGAGCGCGGTGATGACGACGGCGCGGATGATGGGGTACTCCCGTTGTCCGCGCCGTGCTGTGGGTCGTGATTTCCCATGGGTCAGGCGCCGGGCGGTGATGACCGTGGGTGCGCTGTCCCCCACCACCAGCCCAGGCCAGTGTCCAACAGCACCGTTAACCAGAAATTCTGGGTCAGCAGAAAGAGCAGGGTGCTGGCGGCCCCCAGCGCCAGGCGCAGCACCAGGTCACGGCTGGCGGCGGGATCGCGCAGTCTGGCCCAACACGCCGGATTCACTGCCGCTTCCAGCAACGCCAGGAATGCCCCGGCCCACGCGCCGATTTCCGTCCCCCAGAGCAGGATGAAAGGCTCACGGTAGAAGGCCCAATGCGCCTCATGGAACGCCGCCTCGCGCAGCGCCACGGCGCCATCGTGTTTCAAGGTCAGCCGATACGCTCCGGCGCGTTTGAGAGTGCGCCCCGCCGCCGCTACCAGCAACGCCATCCCGGCGCCGAGCGCCAGCATCCATAGCAGATCCCGCAGCCAGTTGTCCCAACCGCCGGGGAGTGCCGCGATGAGCGGTGCGTCGCTCTGCCAGGGGAAGGGTTGCAATCCCAGGGCGCTTTCTTTGAGCACGCCGCGCCAGAGCAATGCCGCCGCGGGGACGCCGATCGTGTAGAGAAACCGCGCTGTCTGCTCGATCCAGGGGCGTCCGTGCCAGCGGCGCCACGCCTGATACCAGCGTTGAGGGGCGCCTCCCATCTGGCGAACTGCCCAACCAGTCCAGGCGACCAGACAGGCCAGCAGCACGGAGCCGCCCAGCCAAACCCAACGTTCTTCCCACGGTGCGAGATCGGTGTTCAAGGTTATTCCCGTGTTGGAACGCTGATGATGACTTTCGTGCCTTTGCCGGGCGCCGACTGAATCACGGTCTTGCCGTTGACGAGCGTCGCGCGCTCATAGAGGTTGAGCAGGCCGAGGCTGCTGCGTTCCGTGTAGTTCGACTCGACGGCCGCCACGTCGAAGCCCTTGCCGTTGTCTTCCACCTCGGCGATGACGCTGAGGCCCTTGCGGAATACCCGTATCCACAGGTCGGAGGCGTTGGCGTGTTTGCGCGCGTTGGTGATGGCTTCCTCGATGATGTAGAACAACGCCCCCTGCGCCTCTTTGCTCAGGCGATTGTCAATGCCGGCCTCCAACTCCAGGTGCATGGCGAGGTCCTCGATCTCCGCCATCTTCTCGACGTAGTGTTCCAGGGCGGCGGCGAGCCCTTGGGTCTCCAGGATGAGCGGGCGTAAGGTGAAGAGCATCTGGCGGATTTCCTTGGTCGTGCGTCGCGCCAGGTCTTCCAAATGCAGCAGTTCTTCCGCTGTTTGCTGCGGCGATTTGGTCAGCAGAATGCGGGCGTAGTTGAGTCGCATTGCAATGGCGGCGATCGTCTGGGTGGGGCCGTCATGCAGGTCGCGGGCGAGCTTCTTGCGCGCGTTCTCTTCCACCACTACCAGGCGCTCTTTCTCGTCCATGAGGTTCTGGTAGAGCCGGGCGTTTTGCAACGCCATGACTGCTTGATTGCAGACGGCCTCCAGCAGGTCGCGGAAATCTTCGGGATAATCGCCGCTTTCGGGATTGGCCATGACCATGACGCCGTAGTTTTCAAAACCGGCGCGCAGGGGAACGATGAGCGCCTGGCGACATTGGTGGATGACGACAAACTGCCCCAATTCCGGGTCGGACCCCGGATCGTTGATGAGTACGGTGCCGGCCGTCTCGAGGGCCTCCGCCAGCCCGCCCTCATGGCCGGGAAGGCGCAGACGTTTGTCCTGCATCGTCAAGCCGCGCGAGGTTTCGACATAGAGTTTGTGATCCAGTCCAAACAGCATGATGATCTGGACCTGGCGCACGTTGGCGCCGACGAATTCCTCCAGGCCTGCCTGTGTGACGTCCAGCGCCGCGTCGAGCACGCGCTCGTAGTTCAGCGTGGCGCTGAGGGTGCTGGCGAGCTCGAAGATCAGGCGGACTTTTTGGTGAGCTGCTTCGATGGCGGTGTGCGCGGCCAGCTCCTGACGTTGGCGCTCCTCGTTGAGCTGCTGGCGAATCCGCGTGCCGATGTAGCTCACCCCGCCTCCTGCCAGCAGCAGAATCAACCCGTTGAGCAGGTAGGGCGCTGCATTTCCAATTATTATTTGAAAAGAGGCATTGCTCTGTAATCCGGTTTCGATCCACGCCCCCCACCAGTAAAGGAACACTGTCAGAAGCGCCATCCCCAGGCTGACCAACCAGTTATAGCGCAGGGAGGTGGTGATGATGGGAATCAGCGACATGAAAAGCAGGGGGCTGTCAGCGCCCCCCGAAGTGATAATGAGACCCAGCGTCAGGGTGATGTCGAGGAGCAGGGTAAAGGGGGCCATGGAGACATGAAACGACCGCAGGATGAGCAAGAGGGTGACCAGCATGTTGGCGATGCCGCCGGCGACGAGCAGGCTGATGACCGCGGGCGGGAATTCGGTGTCTGAAGAGAGGGCGCTGGCGGTGGTAACGACGCCTACTGCCAGCAGAAAGAACCAGCGCAGGTTGCTGTAAAGCCACTCGATTTTGAGCTCTTGCTCGTCGTATGTCCTTCTCATACCTCAATTATACCCGCAATTCTCGCCACTACCAGGGAGCGTGAGCGGTGAGTTGTGAGCGGGGAACAGCGGTTTCTGCGGCGGCTAGAGCGAGAAGCGGCTGTGGACAATATCGTCATCGCGCTGATAACAAAAGCTCGCTGATGAACTTTCACAATAGCGGGCTATTTCCAATCCCCCTCCGTGTTCATCCGTGAGCAGTATTTTCTGCGGCGGCTAGAGCGAGAAGCGAATGTGGACAATATCGCCATCACGCACGAGGTATTCTTTGCCCTCGAGCTGCACTTTGCCGGCCTTGCGGGCGGCGACCATGCCGCCAAG
>JAAZNO010000328.1 GCA_012798275.1 Chloroflexota bacterium | reverse complement strand
GTGAGACGCATCAGCGGCATCAACGCTCCCAGCAGTCCGATCTGGAAGCCGGTCAGTCCCAGGCGCGAGTAATGGACGTTCAGATAGGGCGTGCAGACGGCCATCGCGCCCCAATAGCACAGATAATACAGCCCCCCGCGCCAGGCGGGAGTGGCAGGACGAAGTAACCCAGAAATTCGTTTCATCAACCCACCTCTCGCTCCCCACATCACCCGGCCAGCCGCAGCACCAGCCCCTCGTGGGGATCGAGCGCCAGTGCCTTGAGGCTCACCTCGCCGCGGCGACGCATCCCCGTCGCCAGGGCGATCTCCGCCCGCGGTGCGACGGCGCTCAGGTCAAGGGTGTGTGCGGCGTCCCCAAAGTTCAGCACGACGAGGAAGCGCGCGCTCCCCGGCGCGGTGCGCGTGTACGCATACACCTCTGCCGCTCCGGTCCCGACGGTGGCGTAATCGCCACCTGCCAGCGCCGGCTCAGCCCGGCGCAGCGACAGCAGTGCGCGGAACAACGCCAGCATGGACGTCGGATCCTGCTCCTGGACGGCGACGTTACGGGTCGCGTAATCCGCCGCCAGCGGCAACCACGGCGTCACCCCCGGCGCGGTGAAACCGGCGTTGGGCGAAGCCCCCCATGGCATGGGGGTGCGCTCCGGATCGCGCCCCACGACCGCCGCGAGCTCCGGCTGACGCACGGCGGGCGGATCCTGGATGAATTCCGGCGGGATGGGGACATTTTCCATGCCGAGCTCGTCGCCGTAATAGCAGGTAGGTGTGCCGCGCAGGGTCAACAATAACATCTGCGCGACGCGAGCCTGCGACGGCCCCACCCGGCTGGCGACGCGAGGCTGATCGTGATTGCCCAGGACGTAGTTGGGCCAACCGCCCTGCGGCACGCCCGCCTCATAGAACTCGACGGCGGCCCGCACGTCATGCGCCGTCCACGGCGCGCGGATGAGATCGAAGTTGAAAGGCAGGTGACATTCGTCGAGGGCGTCGCCGTAGTAGTGCAAATACTCGCCCGGCGCCCACGTCTCGCCGATCAGCACCCGGTCGCCGGGGTAAGTCTCCAGCAGGCGCCGCATGGCCCGAATGAGCTCGTGGACTTCCGGCTGATTGCGCGAGTACACGGGCTTGAGACTGTCGGCGGGATTGACGCCATCCCAATCGGGGTTGGGCGGATTGTCGCGCAGCCCGGCGTCCTTGATCATCATGGTGATGACGTCCACGCGGAAGCCGTCTACACCCTTATCGAGCCAGAAACGCAGCACCTCGAGCATCGCCGCGAGCACGGCGGGATGGCGATAGTTCAGCTCCGGCTGATGCGGGTCGAATTGGTGCAGGTAATACTGCCCGGTGAGCGGATCAAACGTCCACGCCGGGCCGCCGAAGGCACCGAGCCAGTTGTTGGGCGGCCCGCCATCCGGTCGGGGATCCCGCCAGATGTACCAGTCCCGCCGGGGATGCTGCCGGCTGCTGCGCGATTCGAGGAACCAGGGATGCTCATCG
>JAAZNO010000327.1 GCA_012798275.1 Chloroflexota bacterium | reverse complement strand
CACCCACCAGGCGTCACCTTCTTTGATGAGGGCCAGGCGATTTTCGGCCTGCAGCTCGCCGAAGAGGGCCGTGTGCCAGATGACGGTGAAATCAATCCAGGCCCGGGTGTTTTCCAATCCCAGTTGATGGGGCAGCGTGCGGACTTGCAGGACGGTCGCCGTGGTCTGCGCGGCGCGGTACGCCTGCGCGAAGGGGTCGAGGGCCAGCCCGGCGCGGAGGGAGGGGGCGAGCAGCTCGTACATTCTCGCGGGGTCGTCCTTGCTCCAGGCGTCGAGGAACGCGCGCCCGACGGCTTCGGCGGCGGAGAAATCGCCGGGCGCCGGCGTGAGGGGCGTGTTGGACGTCGTTTCGGGGGTTGTGGCGGGCGTCGAGGGCGTGGCCGTGCATCCCAGCAGACAAAGCAAGAGCCAGACTTGCAACAGGCGCTGAATTTTCATCGCGTCCACCTTTTTAGCCGGGCTGAAGCGCCTGTCCCCAATCCGGGCCGGGGCAGGGATAGCCGAGGCGCTGGCGGCACAGCGCCAGGGCCGTGGGGGGCACCACTGCGCCATGCTCCGCGAGGAGGGCCAGGATGGCACAGAGGGGCAGGCCCACGACGTTGGCGTAGCACCGATCAAGGCGCGCTACCGGGCTGAAACTGGCATGCTGGATGGCGTAGCCGCCGGCTTTGTCGAAGGGGTCGCCGGTGGCGATGTAGGCGGCGATTTCCGCATCGCTGTAGGCGCGCATGGCGACCACGGTAGTGACGCGGCGCAGCCGGAGCGCGCCGGTGCGCGCATCCCAGAGCGCCACGCCGGTATGGACGGCGTGTTCCCTTCCGCGCAGTGCGGTCAGCATGGCCCACGCCTCGGCGGCGTCGGCGGGTTTGCCGAGCGAGACGCCCTCCAGATCCACGACGGTGTCCGCGGAGAGCACCGGGGCCGTCGGTGTCGTTTGTGCCGCGGCGCGCGCTTTCATCCCGGCGAGGCGGACGGCCAGGGCGGCGGGAGGTTCCCCGGCCAGCGGGGTTTCATCCACGTCGGCGGCGATGGCGTGGAAGGGCAGGTCCAACCAGGCCAACAGCTCCCGGCGGCGCGGCGATTGTGAGGCGAGCACGTAAGGTTGCATGGACATGAGAGATATTATAGCATAGGTGGGGAGCGGGGGAGCGGGAGAGCGGGGGAGCGGGGGAGCAGGGGAGCGGGGGAGCAGGTCTGTGACACCCATCACCCATTCCCCCATTACCCATTACCCATTACCCATTACCCATTTCCCCATCTCCCAAACAGTACCAAATTCCTATTGCAGGATTTTGGCTATTGGATAGAATAGAGTTAGGTGCAAGGGTAGAAAACAACCCATCAGTTCAGTCAGTCAGTTAGTATACTATATGAGGAGGTGTCATTATGCTGTACATGCCGCGTGAGGAAGGCCAGGGCCTGGTAGAGTATGCGTTGATTTTGGTGTTGATCGCCATCGTCGTGATCGTCATCCTGACGGTGCTGGGCACCCAGGTGAGCACGATCTTCTCGACCATCACCTCCGGGCTGACGCCTGCTGGTTAGTTTCCCAGGCTATTTGAGCAAAGGCCCCGTTTCCAAAACGGGGTCTTTGCTTTTATTTCCCTTAGGCTTTGTGCCTCAGTGGGGTGTATACTACGGAATGGAGTTCTTGCGCAAATTTTGTTCATAACTGTACGCCGAGGGGAATTTGAACGCTAGAGCCATATCAGATCCTGCGCGTGCACGACAGCCTGCCCGATGGGGACAGCATATTGTCATCCTGTGGGTGCTATTGCGGGTTCTACTGAGCCTGTGGGCTGCCATCGTCTCCCCATTCCGTCCCCTGACTGCTCTCGAACAGACCGTGCCTCTTTGGCCCCCTGCTACGCCTCCAGGATTGTGGCTCCAGCGCGTGTTCTTGGCGCCTTGGGAACGTTGGGATGCTGTTTGGTATGCGCGCATTGTGACGGAAGGGTATCGCTTCGATAATGGTACAGCACAATTCCATCCCCTTTATCCCTGGCTTGCGTTGCCTGTGGCGCGCCTCACAGGATTGCCCCTCTTGGCTTTGCAGCTGGTGAGCTCGCTGGCTGCTTTTGGGGTTGGGATGCTCCTGTTTCGTTTAGCCAGGCTAGACCTTGCTGAGGAGCCAGCATGGATGACGGTATTATTCTTTTCTGTCTCTCCCTTTGCCTTTGTGCTCTTTGCGCCGTATTCCGAGGCATTGTTTTTGCTTCTGGCGATAGCGTGCTTCTGGTTCCTGCGGCGCCGTGATTGGTTTCTGGCCGGATTGATAGGTGGATTGGCAGCGCTCACCCGGCAGCAAGGGATCTTATTATTTCTTCCAGCGATATGGGAATTATGGGAGTTTCATAATTTTGAGCTACGCAGCACAGCGCGCGATTGGCGCTCGTGGGCCGGCCTATTTTTGATTCCCTTGGGGTTGCTTCTATGGCTGATTTACCGGGCCTGGGGCTTGGGAGATATGCAGCCTAACATGAGTAGCTTTCACAATTTGGTCTATTCGATTTTGATTTCCCCTAGCGCTACCAAAGTCGTTTCGGTGCAAAGATTTATGTGGCCCTGGCAGGCTTTGACACTGGCGTTGCGGCAGTTCGCTCAAACGCCTGATTACCGGTTGTTCATTGATCTAGCGCTGGGGATAGGTTTCATCGTTATCCTTGTGATTGTTTGGAAATACCTGCGGGTTAGTTATCGGATTTATGTTGTGAGTATTGCATTGGTGAGTTTTGCCTATCATACTGGACCGATTTATCCTTATATGGGCTTACCCCGCCATCTTTTCTTGGCTTTCCCGGTCTTCATTGGCTTGGGGCAAAGGGTGCAACGCTCCTGGCAACGAT
>JAAZNO010000326.1 GCA_012798275.1 Chloroflexota bacterium | reverse complement strand
TCAGGTCGTAGTCCTCCTGCCAGGTCTGGGTGCGCACCATTTCCAGCCCCAGGGAGTGCAATCGCTCTTCGAAGGCCTCCGGCGTGCAGGTGCGCCCCGGCAACAGCCGCGCCAGCTTGCCGATGCGGTTGGTCGTCAGCAGCAAGCCGCCCGGCCGGAGCACCCGCAGCATCTCGCGCAGGACGGCGTCGGGATCGGGCATGAATTCCAGCGCCTCCAGGCAGCTGACCCCATCGAATGTGGCATCGGGAAAGGGCAAGTGGGCGGCGTTCTGCCAGATAAAGGTGAGCTGCGCGGCCCATGGCCGGGTGGTGCGGACGGCTTCGCTGAGCATGTCACGCGCTGCGTCCAGCAAGATCATCCGCCCGTGGAATCCAGCCTGCCGGAACAGCGTGCGCGCCAGGCGTCCCGTGCCGGCTGCTACGTCCAGGAGCAACGGATCGGGGTGCAGCTGCATGGCGCGGCTCAAGGGCAGGCCGAGGAACCATTGTTCGTAACCGGGATCGTATTGCTTGATGCGGTCATAGGCTCGCGCCGAGAGGTTGTAGAGGAAGGCGACTGTCCGCCGCCCCAGATAGGCCCCTTCGGCGATGATCAGCTGCCAGTAGAGCAACGCCGCCAGCACTAGCAACCCGGCGACCAGAGCCAGCCACTTCATCTCACAGCACCCATCCCATCAGGAGGAGCATGGCCATGAGCCAAAAAGCGATGGCGCGGCGGTAGTGCGGGGCAGGTAGCCGCTGCGTGAGCAGGAGCAGGCCGGGGAGTGCCAGCAGCAGGAGCACCCCCGTCGCCAGGGGCTGTCCCTGCCAGAGCACGTATCCCGCCGCCAGCAGCGGGCCGAGGAATGCCGGCACGCCGGGGATGGCGTAGAGGCCGAGCAGCGCGATCACGGCGAGAGCGCTGCCCACAGGCAGGGAACCCTGGCCCAATGTCGCGCCGAGGAGCCAGGGCAATCCGCCGAGCGCGACCGCTTCACCCAAAGGGCCGGGGCGTCCGCATCCCTCGCTCCACAGCGTCAGCAGCTGCGCCCAGGCGCAGTGCAACAGCGTCAACAGCAGCGCGCTGCGTCCCAGGGGCAGGCTCAGCAGCACGCCGGCGACCCACGCCAGCAGCGCCGAGCCGAGCGGCGACGCGAGGGCGGCGCGTCCTTGCGCCAGCCACCACGCGCGGGCATGTTCCAGGGCGCGAGTGAGCGTCGCGCCGGGCGCGCCCGGTTGGGCAAAAGGCAGGGCCGGTACCGGCGCGCGCGTGTCCCAATCGCGCCAGGTATGGAGCGGCGCCTTCCAATTGGTGTAGGTGAGCGCGCGCCACAGCGGCGCCCAGGCGATGAGGGCGACGCCGCCGGCGAGCGCCAGTTGCGGCAGCGTTTCCGCGTCCAGGGGCCGGGCCGCGGTCCAGGCGCCGCCGAGGACCGCAGCGAGCGGAATGAGAAACCAGCCCCCTTCCCAGGGGCCAATCCAGGGGTTGAGGTGTTCGGGCGCACTTGTCGGTTCCATCAGGCGGGATTATAAGCCAGGTTGGGGAATGGACAACCTTACGCGCTTGCCGGGGGGTCTGCAGGCGCTTCGCAGGGCTCGCCGTGAACGTCGTGAACGCGGGCGCGATCTATGTCGTCCATCCATACGCGGGGACTATGCGGCTTCGCGGAAGTTGTAGATGGCGCCCTGGCGTTTCCAGGCGCGACCACATCCCGCGCAGGTGAAAGCCGTCGGTGAAGGGGCGCCTAGCAGCGCGCCGCATTCCGGGCAGGCGAAGAAGGCGCCGGCCGGGGCGGCGCGCTTATCGCCGGCCGTCGCGCGGACAAAGACGCTGGGGCTCCATTGCCACCAGCGCCCGGTAGGCTGGACGAGCCGATCCAACGCCACGAGCCAGGTGGCAGGCAACAGTCGCTTGAGCGCCCCGATGCGGAAATGGGAAACGGTGCGCACCGCTTCCCGCCGCAGGCCGATGCGGGCCAGCTGTTCCCAGATCCAGCGGGGATGGAAATCGAAGTTGAGCGCCGCGAATTCCACGGGTTCCAGGTCGAAGGGCGACCAGCGCTGGCGGCGCAATCCATAGCGCGCCAGGGCCTTGAGGTTGTGCTTGTTGGCGAATTCCAATACGAAGGCGCCGTGAGGAGCGAGGATGCGCGCCACGCCTTCCAATACGGCCGGGGCATCCACGGCGTGATGGAGGGTGCGGATCATCGTCACGGTGTCGAAAAGGCCCGGCACGAAGGGCAACTTGTAGAAATCGGCCATCACGTACACGTAGCGGGGCGTTCCCGACGGGCCGACCTCCCCAAGGCGCTCGACTGCCTGTTCTAACTGGGTGCTGGCGTAGTCAAAGAGCACGACGGTCTCGTAGCCCTGGTAGAGATCTGCCAGGCGTCCAAACCCCGCGCCAATTTCGATCAGCCGGCGTCCCTGAGGGGGAAGCAGCGCGCGCAAGGCAGCG
>JAAZNO010000325.1 GCA_012798275.1 Chloroflexota bacterium | reverse complement strand
TCCCAGGCGGCCAGCGCGGCAGTCATGCCCACCAGCAGCCAGCCGATGCCGACTCCCAGCCAGATCCCCAGGGCAATCCCGCCAACGCAGAGTGCAAAAGCCGCTCCCGCCAGGCGCGTGCGTTCCGCCACCACGCTCCATAAAGCGCCAAGCGCCAGCAATCCGAGCGGCAACGCCGTGACGCCCCGCAACAGCGCGCCGACCGCCGGCGCCCCAACCGCCAGCGCTACCGCGCCCCAAAAGATCCGCCGCGTCAGCCTCATGGCGCCCTCCCCACCCATGGCCCGCCCCGCACCGCGCGCGCGACTGTGGCGTGAAGGCTCTCGTCCAGCGACCGCTGCACCTGCCAATCCGCGACGGCAATCCCTCCCTGACGCAGCTGCTGCAAGAGCAGCCGCCGCTCCAATTGCGCCAGCCGGATCGCCACGGGCAACAACGGATCGGCGGGCAGATGCGCCACTTCAAACGCCACCGGATCGGGGCTGACCACCAACACCGCATAGCCGTGCGCACGGAGGCGAAAGAGCATCCCCAGATCGTCACTCTGCAGCGGGCTGATGAAGATGAGCTGCGAGCGGGGCGGGAAAAGCCGCGCGGGGAAAAAATCCAGGCTGGCGAAGACCTGACTGTCGCCGGGGCCGGCATTCGCCAGCGCGCGCAGGATGTGCTCCCGCTGCACGCGCCCATAGCCGGGGAAAACCCACTCGATGCCGCGCCCGTAGAGCAGCAAGCCCACCCGATGCCCATCGTGCAGCAGCGATTCCGCCAGCGCCGCGGTCGCCTGCACGCCATACTCCAGCAGCGAAATCCCCTCCATCTCAAAAACGCTCTGCCGACGCACATCCAGAATCAGGCCGACGTCGGCGGTGCGCTCTTGCTCGAATTCGGTAGTGTAGGGACGATCGGGACGCCGCGCCATAGCACGCCAGTTCACGCGGCGGAGGGGATCGCCGGGCTGATATTCCCGCACGCCAAAGAAATCCACCCCCACCCCGCTCTGCCGCGAGGGGATGGGACCCGCAAATCCCAGCGTGCGCCGCGGGCGAATTTCCAGCGAGCGCAGCCTCAGCGCGCGCGGCATGATGCTGAACCCACCGTACGCCGGCAGCCGCGCCGCGCGCCGGAACAGGCCCAACGTCTCGCTCACGGCGACCAGGACGCTTTGGAACTCGTAGCTGCCGCGCGGCGCTTCCACGACGTATTCCAGATGGGTCGCGGCGCCCGCCGGCAGCGCGACGAGCTGCTCCGTCTCCCCGGCCAGCACGCGCAGGCGCTCCGGCAGCGCATCGCGCACCTCCAGCAGCGCGGTTTCTGGCCCCGTGTTGACCAGGTGCAGGCCCACGGTGATGCACTCGCCCTCCTGCGCGGCGAGGGGACGCACGTCGCGGTAGGCGCGCACGGCGATCTCCTCCGGCATCCTCAGCAACGCCGCGCCCACATAGATCAACAAGGGGATGAGCAAGAGAAGAAAACGGCCATCCAGCGCGGCCAGCCCGGCGGCCAGCAACGCGAAAATGAGAAGTCCCGCCAGCAAGACGCGGTTCACGGCTCCTCCTGCGGCGATGACCCCGGCGCGTCCGCCTCGAGCGCGGCTTCGAGGTAGTCCAGCATCGCCTCCACCTCGCCGATGACTTCGGGCTGTGGCCGATGTCCGCGCCAGGGCCACAACCTGGGAAGCGCGGCCCCGCGGCGCAACGTGCCCCGT
>JAAZNO010000324.1 GCA_012798275.1 Chloroflexota bacterium | reverse complement strand
CGTGGGTACCTGAACCCTGGCACGGGCTCTATTTTCAGAGGAGAGCCATGTGCTGGTGCACATCATCCAAGGATGAAAATGTAAGTCGTGAGCAGCGACGGCGACGGCTCATCGGTTCGACACGAGCCCCCCGCGCTGAAGCGCGTTGTTTGAGGACGTAGCAGCCCCGGGGGCCAGGAATTTCTCATCTTATTCGTGAAATTCGGGTTCATTCGGGGCCATTTTCGAAGGAGGAGGTAAGTCGCATGGACACATCCAGATCCGCCGCATTAGAGGCTCTCTACGCCGAGGTGCAGGGCTGTCAACGGTGCCCTCTCTCCATGGGACGCACCAACGCCGTACCGGGCAGCGGTCCCCTCGATGCAGAGCTCATGTTCATCGGCGAGGCCCCCGGTTTCCATGAGGATCAGCAGGGCGTCCCCTTTGTCGGAGCGGCGGGGCAATACCTGAGCGAGCTGCTCGCAGGAATCCACGTGGACCGCGCGCGCGTCTACATCACCAACGTCATCAAATGCCGTCCGCCGGGGAATCGCGATCCGCTGGATGAAGAGGTCGCCGCCTGCAAGTCCTACCTCGATCGGCAGCTGGAGCTCATCCGCCCCAAAGTCGTGGTGACGCTGGGACGGCACTCCATGGCACGCGCTTTCCCCACCGAGAAAATCTCGCTCGTCCACGGACAGGCGCGCCGCGTCGGCGACCTCGTCTATTTCCCGATGTACCATCCGGCCGCCGCGCTCCATCGCCCCTCGCTCAAGGCGGACGTGGAGGCGGATTTCCAGCGGCTGCGCGAGCTGCTCGATCACCAGTGGGAACCGGAAGTTTACGAGGCGCCGCCCGAAGCCGCGCAGCTGTCGCTGTTCTAGGCCAGGCGCACGCGAAGGTTTCTAAGGAGGAGGCATTTCATGTTACAGCCCATTCTGAATGAGGCGCAGGCCCAGCTACTCAGCGAAGAGCGGCAAGCCCTCGGCGCCCTCCAGGTATTGCTGGCGCAATTTGGCGTCAGCCCGGAGAATCGCGCCGCGTTAGAGCGTTCCATCCGCCAACTGGATGATCTCTTCCTGCTGGTCGTCGCCGGCGAATTCAACGCGGGCAAGAGCGCCGTCATCAACGCGCTGCTGGGACAGCCGCTTCTGGAGGAAGGGGTGACGCCCACCACCGTCCGCATCCAGCGCCTCACCTACGGGCCCGAAATCGCCCGCACCACCCGCGAAGCCGCCATAGATGACCTCACAGCCCCCATGGAGCTGCTCCGGCAGATCAGCATCGTAGACACACCCGGCACCAACGCCATCAAGCGCGAGCACGAAGCCATCACCTCGGAATTTGTCCCCCGCTCGGACGTGGTGCTCTTCATCACCTCAGCGGATCGTCCCTTCACCGAAAGCGAGCGCCGCTTCCTGGAGCAGATCCGCAGCTGGGGCAAGAAGATCGTGCTCGTCATCAACAAGATTGACATTCTGGAGACCCCTGAAGAAGTCGCGCGTGTCGAGGCCTTCGTCATTGAGAGCGCGCAACAGCTGCTGGATCTCCGTCCGCCCGTGTTTTCCGTTTCGGCGCGACGCGCGCTACGCGCCAAACAAAACGGCGACGCGGCCTTGCTCGCCGCCAGTCGCTTCGAGGCGCTGGAGCGCTACATCCGCGAGACGCTGGATCAGACCGAGCGCATCCGCCTCAAGTTGCACAATCCCATCGGCGTGGGGCTGCGGCTGATTGCCGAGACCCGCAATGCCGTCGAAGCGCGCCTCGCCTTGCTCGCCGATGATGTCGCCACGCTCAACAACCTGGATCGGCAGATGGCTCTCTACCGGGAGGACATGCGGCGGGACTTCCACTATCGGCTGGCGGAAGTGGACAATGTCCTGCAAGCTTTTGAGAACCGGGGCGTCGCTTTCTTCGACGAAACGCTGCGTCTGGCGCGCGTTTTCGATCTCCTCAACCGCGAGAAAATCGAGGCCGATTTTGCGCACAACGTCGTCGGCAACGTGCCGCGCCTCATCACGCAGCAGGTGACCGAGATGATTGACTGGCTGGTCGCCAGCAACCTGCGGCAGTGGCAGGCAGTGATGGAGCACCTCAGCGCGCGACGCGCCGTCCATGCCGAGCGGCTCGTGGGACAAATCAACAGCACCTTCGAGTACGACCGGGATCACCTGCTGGAGACGGTAGGGCAGGCGGCCAGGCACGCCATCGAGACTTACGATCGTACGGCAGAAGCGGAGCAGCTATCCGGCGCGCTGCAGCTCGCCGTCGCGGAAACCGCGCTGGTCGAGGTCGGCGCGATTGGCCTGGGAGCGTTGCTCACCGCCCTTTTCACCACCAGCATCCTGGATTTCACCGGTGTCGTCGCGGCGGGCACGGTCGCGGCCCTGGGGCTGTTCGTGATTCCGGCGCATCGGCGCAAGGCCAAAGAGGAGTTGCGTCAGAAAATCGCGCAGCTGCGCGCGCAGCTGGTGAAAGCGCTCACGGAGCAATTCGAGAACGAGCTGGGGCGCAGCCTGAGCAACGTCGAGACCGCAATTGCCCCCTACACGCGCTTTGTCCGCGCCGAAACCGGGCATCTCGAAGAGACCCACGCTGCCCTGGAGGAGCTGCATAACACCCTCGCGCGCCTGGATGCGGAAATCGAACATATTTAGGAACAACGTAGAAACGTGTGAAGGTGTAAAAGTGTGAAGGTGTGAACGTGGACACGTGGGCACGTGTTTATTTTTGCAGGAGACGCCAGGTGCTGGCGCACATCATCCAAGGATGAAAATGTGCGGTTCGGCCGGGGATGGAATCCTCAGCCTGACAGGAGCCAACCGCGCTGAAACGCACTGTTTGGGGACGTATCAGCCTGGGGGACCAGGAATTTCAATTTCTGATTCGTGAAATTCGTGTTCATTCGGGGCCATTTTTGCAGGAGACGCCAGGTGCTGGCGCACATCATTCAAGAATGAAAATGTGCGGTAATTGTTCAGCCTGGCATCAGGTAGTTCGACGGCGATGGATGAACCTTTGTGAGCTGGAGCTTTTGCCCCACCCCCTGCCCTCTCCCCAACGGCGCATACGCCGTTGGGGAGGGGAAAAAATAAGGGGGCTTTGCAGGCGGGCTACGCCCGCCTGCAAAACCCCACAAAAAAAGTTCCCCTTCCCCCCGCGCTGTGCGGGGGGAAGGGGAAGGGGATAGG
>JAAZNO010000323.1 GCA_012798275.1 Chloroflexota bacterium | reverse complement strand
GTGAATGATGCCGGTATTGGAGTCCTGAGTGAGCGCATCACGCGTACAGGCAATCACGCAGGGCGCATTCTCGCACGTGCGACACGCTACCGCGGTAATCAAAATTTCCTCAGCGCGAATCGTCCGAATGCGGCTACGATAGGTGTTGAACTCCCCCGTCTTGGTGAACGAGCAAATGTACTCACACAGCTGGCAGCCGATACACTTGTCAGGATCGCACGTCACGTACTTGTATTTTGAAGTCGAAGTGACCATGAATCGCTCCTTCCCTTCCGGTTAGACCCCAATTTCCTCGGCAACATCGTCCATACCGAGCTCGAGCAGCTTCGCTTTGGGAATGAGGCCCTCCTTGGTCCAGCCCTTCGCGGCGTAGTACAGGTCCTTGAGATATTCCAGTTCCTCGTCGGTGACCACATGGCCGGCAGAAGCGCCCTTCGTCATGGGATCGTGCTTCCAGCGATACGGCAGATCATCATCCGCACGCTTCCAGCCCTCGCGGATATTGAAGGCCTTCTTGATGGTGTGCGCGCGAATGCCGATGAGTTCCACATCATCATAACCGAAGTTCCAGCCGGTCGTGGCGTTGATGAGTTTGGCGATGGTAGGCCAGGCGCCGGCGCGGTCGGCCTTACCGGTGAAGCACCGGCGGATGAACTTGCACAGCGGCAGCGTGTCATAAACCGCGGCGTATTCCTCGGAGCTGGCGGCGATCTCCCCACGGGTGTCGTCAATGGAGAAGCGATCCACCTCGCCCTGAATGTCGGGATCGTAAGCCGCGCTGCGATTGTGACACCCTCCGCGCGTCCCTACCGCAACGCCGACGGAGAATGTCTTCAGACCCCGCGCGTCGTAGCCGGGACTTTCCAGGCCCTTGCTGTTCATCGCCCATTTGTAGGTCTCCGTGCCGCGCTCCGCGTCCACGATCTGACTGGCGCGGCGCGTCCCCTTGGAGAGCAAATCCCCGATGCCCTCGCGGTCGCGGATCATCTCCATGAGCGTGACCGCCGCCTCGGCGTTGCCGAAATGCGGCTCAAAGCCCTCGGGGTATTTGGCGCATTTGAAGTCCTCTTTGGTAAAGATGCCACGCTCGAACGTCTCCATGGCCCACGAAACGGTGACCCCGCCGCTCATCGCGTCCATCCCGCCCTGATCACAAGTCTCGATGAGCTTGATGACGACGCGCAAGTCGCTGATGCCCAGGTTCGGGCCGTTGGCGAAGAGACATTCGTATTCAACGCCCGTCATCGCGCCCTTGTACGGCCCGTCAGGCGCTGCCGACATCTGCTCACAGGCGATGGGACATTGCGCGCAGGCGATCTTCTTGACCTTGTAGTGCGCGTCGAGATACTCGCCGCTGACCAGCTCCGCACCCTCGAAAACCCCCTCCTGGTAATTGCGGGTCGGCAGCAACCCCAGCTTGTTCATGTTGAGCACGTTCGTCGAAGTGCCCAGGATGCGATACTTGGCGGTGTAAGGCCCCTGCGAAGTCTCGGAAATCTGGAAGGAGAGCTGCATTAGCGTTTCGGGATCGGCGACGGTGACGCCGTGCGTGCCCCGCACCGAGACCGCCTTGAGTTTCTTGGAGCCCCAAACCGCACCATGCCCCGTCCGCCCCGCCTGTCGGCCGTCATTGGTGACGTTGGCAAAGAGCACGCCCTTCTCTCCGGCCGGGCCAATGGTTGCCGAGCGCACCTGATCGTCGCCGAGCTCCGCACGGATGGCCTCTTCGGTGGCGAAAGTGCCCAGGCCGAACAGCTTGCTGGCATCCCGGAACTGCACCCGATCATCATCAATGAAGACGGTGATCCATTTGTCGCTCGCACCATGGATGACGACGCCGTCCCACCCGGCGCGCTTGAGAGCAATCGAGAACCAGCTGCCAGAGAGGCTATCGCCGACAAGCCCCGTCAGCGGCGATTTGGAAGCCAGTCCATACTTGCCGCCTACGGGCACCGGCGTCCCGGCGAAGATGCCGTTGGCGATGCAGATGGGATTGCCCGGAGACAGAGGATCGCAGCCGACCTCGATGTTCTCCCAGAGCAGTCGCGTGGCCATAGAAACCCCGCCAATGTACAGCTTGTACCACGATTCGGGTTTCTCCTCAACCCAGGTCTTGCGCGTGCTCAAATCAATGTGAAGGATTTTGCCGCTATAACCATACATACAGGCGCCTCCTGCTTAGGTTAATGCTCTCAGAGTGTTTTAGCCGCCGGCGAGCACAGACAACATCACCAGACGGTCACCATCCTGGGGATACAGATCCAATTCAGACTCTGTCAGGATACGCTTGCCATTGAGGGCGATTTTGTTTTCGGGGAAAAGCTTCGCGCCATCAGCATCAATGACCTGCCCGTCTAGCGCTGGAAAGCGCCGGGCCAACTGGCGCAGTAC
>JAAZNO010000322.1 GCA_012798275.1 Chloroflexota bacterium | reverse complement strand
GCGCCGTGCGCCTCGTCCACGATGACGAGTTCGGGAGCGTGGAGCAGGAAAGCATAGCGGTTGCGCTCGCTCTTCACCCAGTCAATGCTGATGACCTGCACCGGGTAATGCTCATAGATGGTGCGCGTCGGCGGCTTGTCGCGCTCCAATTGCCTCACCGTGCCGGAACGGATAATGACCGCCTCATGGAAATTGAATTTCTCGTCCAATTCCTGCTGCCACTGATCGCACAGATAGGGGGGACAAAGCACCGCCAGGCGTCTGATTTCACCGCGTTCCCACAATTCGCGGGCGATGAGCAGCGCTTCAATCGTCTTGCCCACGCCCACGTCATCAGCAATCAGCAGGCGCACGGGATCAAGGCGCAGGGCCATCAGGAGCGGCACGAATTGATAGGTGCGCGGGCGGATGGAGATGCGGCCCAGCGCGCGCAGCGGTGCCGCGCCCTCGCGCAGGGTCAACCGCGCCGCCTGCCAGAGCAGGTGCGCTCCGATCGCGTCTCCAACATCCTCTGGCGCCGGGGGAGGGAACTTCGCCGGCTGCGGGCGTTCTTCGGGCAGAGTGTAACCGAGGCGGTCGGTCAAGCCCTTGTGGAGGGCCACCGTCTCATCCGTAGCGCCGGTCAGCGGACGCAGGAGATACAAGTTGGGGTCTTCATGGGGCAATAGCACCCAATAACGATTGCGGACTTGAACGATAGAGCCGACATTCATGCGGGTTGCGCCGTCCTTGAGCAAAGTTTTGACCTTCGCCAGGTCGCAGCCTCATTGTATGCCGCTCCAACGGAAACGCAACCATTTCCTGCCCCGCTGCAGGTTTACGGAAAACTCGCGAAGGAATTCAAGAGGCGTTGCGAGCCCGACCTGGCACACTCGGCGCCGGGCGTTCAATCCGGCGGCTCTGCCGCCTCCCAGCCCGGCGGCAAAGGCTGTCTCAACCCCAACAACAGTCGGCGCGCCAGGCGGACGCGCCAGTGCTTCAGGCCCACCAGCCGATAGCCCGCCAGATTCACCGGCGCGCTCAGCCAGAAATACACCCCCATGGCCCCTAACGTCCCCATCAGCGGCCCCAGGAAAGCGAAAACGGGGCTGGTAGGGAACTGCGCCAGCCACTGCGGCCATGCTGCCGCAACACTCCGCCACCAGAGGGGGGGGATGCAGCTCCGGCACCAGCCAGATGCCCGCGTAAAACACGCTGAACAGCGTCACCAACACCAGCAGCGGCGCGAGTATCGCCACACTGCACCAGTTTGGAGCAACACATACTCCAGCGGCAAGCGCCATCCCTCGCGGCGCTCCTGTTCAGCCAGGGTCAGCAACCAGAAGGTCTGCAGGCTCCGGGGTGAGACGAGGAGGCCAAAAGGGCTTGACAATCTATCATGTCAATAGTAAAATAAAATTGATTGATCCGCACTTTAGCAAGCGGATGTGTGCAGACCCGATCATGCAAAAGAGCCACCCCAAATGGTTGGCACCGGGGTGGCTCTCGGAAATCTGGTAATTCACACCCTTCATTCTGTCACTACGGAATTACCATCCGACGGGAGCGACGGG
>JAAZNO010000321.1 GCA_012798275.1 Chloroflexota bacterium | reverse complement strand
CCCCTATCCCCTGGCCCCTTCCCCCCGCGCACGCGGGGGGAAGGGGAACTTTTTTTGTGGGGTTTTGCAGGCGGGCTACGCCCGCCTGCAAAACCCCTATGCAACGCAACCTTCGATCACGACTCACCATTCACGACTCACATTTTCATGCTTGCATCAGCGTCACCCGGAAGCATTACCTCACGACCCAACCAAAAATCAGCCCGGCCAGGGTGCTGAAGAGGGCAACAAATCCCACATACACCCACGTCTTTTTCCCGCCGATGACGCTCCGCGTGATGAGAATGGATTGTAAACTCAGCTCCGGGTCGGCCAGCAGATAGGCCAGAAGCGGACCGCGTTGCATTCCCAGCGTAAGGAAAGTCTGCGCGATGGGGACTTCAACCAGGGTGGGGAAATACATGAAAACGCCAAAGAGAACTGCCACGAGGTTGGCCCAAAACGTGTTGCGACCGGCCACTGTCGTGATCCAGGTGGCCGGGATCACCGCGCGCGCCATCCCGGCGATAAATACCCCCACTATCAGCAGAGGGATGATCTGCCTGACGAAACGCCACATTTCCCACAGCCATTCCTGAATTTCGTAGGCCTCGAATTTCCGCGCCGCCAACCACCAGATGCTTGCCAGCAACACAATCTCGGCGAGCCATTTGCCGGTAATCCCGATCGTCAGGCCGGCAGGGACCACGGCCACCTTGAACGCCGCCACAATGAGGGTCAGCGTGATCAGGCCCAATGCCACAAAGGTCCAATGGTTGAAGCCCTCATCCACCGTCCGCAACCCCTGCCATGCGGTGATGCCGATCAGCAGGAGCAGGCCGATGAGAAAAACACCATGGACGCTCACCCCTTCGATGCCCAACGCCGGATTGGGCGGCACGAGACGGTCCAGCCACTGTTGGAAGCCCGGCGCCCACGCCTCCCCCACCGTAAAGGTGACGTAGCTGTTGGTCAGCAGCTTCACCTGCAACGTCCCGGCGATAAGCACCCCCAACAGCAGGACAAAGAGGATCCACGTGCGCGCGGGGACGGCGGCGCTCACGGTGAAAGCGTCGTGCTGATTGGTCGCGGCGTCATGGGCGGCGTCGTCCTTGCGGAAGATCCACGCCAGCAACAGGCCGATGACGATCCCGAAGCCAATCGAGAGTACAATCCGCGCGAGCGCGATATCCATGCCGATGGCAGCCCCCGTCAACGAGATCGCCAGAATGTTGATCGCCGGTCCCACAAAGAGGAACGTGATCGCCGGCCCCAGGCCTGCACCTTTTTTGTAGATGCTGGCAAACAACGGCATGATGGTGCAGGAGCAGACTGCCAGCACGAAGCCTCCCAGCGCCGAGACCAGGTACGAAATCCATTTGGGGGTATTGCGGCCCAGATATCTGGTGATTGCCTCTTTCGGGATTAGCGCCGAGAGAACGCCGGCGATGAAGAAGGCCGGCAACAGGCACAACAGCACGTGCGCCGC
Organism: Chloroflexota bacterium; assembly: GCA_012798275.1. Classification (GTDB taxonomy): domain Bacteria; phylum Chloroflexota; class Anaerolineae; order B4-G1; family SLSP01; genus JAAZNO01. The sequence goes on along the minus strand of JAAZNO010000321.1, from coordinate 269 downwards.
CAGATATGCCGCCAGGCTGCCCAACCCGGTCTGGAGAAGCCGACCAAGGTAAGCTAAGATCTCCACGAGGAGCCTCCTCGGAAAATAGTGAGCCGTGAGTCGTGAGTAGAGAACTGTCGCAGTCACGGCTCACAGGGTAACTGTTCAGCCATTGGCTAAAAAAACGGAAGATTTCCTGACGGCTGCTGAAGATTAAGAATCAACTCTTGCCCCTATCCCCTGGCCCCTTCCCCCCGCGTGCGCGGGTGGAAGGGGAACTTTTTTTTGTG
>JAAZNO010000320.1 GCA_012798275.1 Chloroflexota bacterium | reverse complement strand
CGCGCGTCCAGCCATTCCACCTGCAAGCGGCGCTCGCCGCGGAAGGTGTTGGCGCGCACGGTGTAGGCCAGGTCGAAGGCCTCGGCGGGGACGTCTTCCTGGTCGGCGCGCCACCAGATGACGCGCTGCAACGTCCCACTGCCGTCTTCTACAGTGATGGCCAGATGATCGCCGTTGCGCCCGATCACGTTGATCCCCTGGGCGCGCACGTTGCAGGTCGCCAGTGTGAGCGGCGGATGTCCCGCGCCGAAGGGCGCCAGCCGTTCCAGGTCGTCTACCAGGGCGAGCGACAGCTCCGAAAACGGCAGAATGCCATCAATTTGCAGGGGCGGGGTCGCCGCGACGACGCCACGTTGGGCTTTGACCGCCTGCGACAGCCCTCGTCGGAACGCGGGGATGTTTTCCTGCGCTAGCGCCAATCCTGCCGCCTGTGCGTGACCGCCGAAGCGTTCCAGCAGCGGGCGTTGGGTGGCAATCGCCTCGGTGATGTGGCACCCTGGCACGGAACGGGCCGAGCCTCGGGCGCTGCCATCGCCGGGCGCGACGAGCAGGATCGCGGGGCGATGGTAGCGCTCTGCCAGGCGGCTGGCCACAATCCCCACGACGCCGGTGTGCCAATGTGAGTTGACCAGCACCAGCGCTTCGTATTCCAGGAGTGCGGGATCCTGTTCGAGCTGCGCCTCGGCGGCGGCCTCGACTTCGGCGCAGAGGCGCTTGCGCTCGGCGTTGAGCGTCTCCATCTGGGCCGCGAGGAGGCGCGCTTGCGCCTGATCGTGGGTGAGGAAGTAATCCACGATGACGTTGGCGTCGCCCAGGCGCCCGAGCGCGTTGAGGCGCGGCGCGATGACGAACCCGATGGTTTCCTCATTGATTTGCGCCGGCAGCACCTGCGCCAGTTTGAACATCTCCTGCAGACCCGACCGGGACGTTTCCCGCAGCGCCGGCAGGCCCAGCTGCAGGAGATAGCGGGTGTCGCCGGTGAGCTGGGCGACATCGGCGACGATTCCCAGGGCGACGAGATCGAGGTGGCGTCGGGCGTCGTCAGGGCGTCCGGCCTGCATGGAGAGCGCTTCGGCGAGTTTGTACGCCACGCCGACGCCGGGCAACGTGGCGGAGGGGTGGGTCTCCGGCAGGCGGTGGGGGTTGATGAGGGCCCAGGCGGGGGGGAGGTCGCCCTGTGGCAATTCATGATGGTCGGTGATGATGACGGGGACGCCGCGGTTTTTCGCGTAGTCAACCGCCTCAAAGGCATCGCTGCCGGTATCGCAGGTGAGGAGAACTTGTGCGCCCTCATCCAGGAGGTGCGCCAATTGGGCGGTGTTCACGCCGTGCGATTCGAGCTCGCGCACGGGAATGTAGTGCGTCACCTCCGCGCCGAGATCGCGCAGGGTGGCGACCAGCACTGTCGTGGAGGTCTGTCCGTCAACGTCGAAGTCGCCCCAGACGCAGATGCGCTCGTGGGTGCGGATGGCCTCTCCGAGGCGGGCGACGGCGCGCTCCATCTCGGGAAAGTCAAATGGCGAAGCGGGGGCTGCTGCGTGGGGATCGAGGAAAGCGCGCGCCGCTTCTACGGTGGTGATGCCGCGCCGCACCAGCGTTTCGGCCACCAGGGGGTGCCCGCCGACAAAGGCGCGTAACGGCGGGGGAACCGTGATCGGTTGAGGAGTCTGCCACTCGTACACTTGGATTTGGCTTCCCATAGCGCAAAACGTGAACTGCCGGATCGCAGCTCACGTCTTGCGCCTCGATGGAGGGAGCGTTACCTGGCTTTTCCCTGATTGGCCACGGCTTCCTGCGCAGCAGCGATGGCCTCGGGGTCGCCGAGATAGTAGTGGGTGATGGGCTGCAGGTGTTCGTCCAGTTCGTAAACCAGGGGGATGCCGGTGGGGATATTGAGCTTGATGATGGCCTGATCGGAGATAGCGTCGAGATATTTGACCAGCGCGCGCAGGCTGTTGCCGTGTGCGGCGATGATCACGCGCTTGCCGGATTGGACGACGGGTGCAATCACCTCGTGCCAGTAGGGGAGGAAGCGCGCTACGGTATCTTTGAGGCATTCGTGGGCCGGTAGCTCTTCCGGTTTCAGGTCGGCGTAGCGCCGATCGTGACCGGGCCAGCGGGGATCGGAAGGCTCGAGGGCGGGCGGACGGACGTCATAGCTGCGCCGCCAGATGAGGACTTGCTCCTCGCCATACCTGGCGGCGGTCTCGGCCTTGTTGAGTCCCTGGAGTGCGCCGTAATGGCGTTCGTTGAGCCGCCAATGCCGGTAGACGGGGATCCACATCAGATCCATCTCGTCGAGGGCAATCCAGAGCGTGCGGATCGCGCGTTTGAGCACCGACGTGAAGGCGACGTCAAAGGTGTAGCCCGCTTCGCGGAGGGTTTTGCCGGCGGCGTGGGCCTCTTCGATGCCCTTTGCGGAAAGGTCTACATCGGTCCAGCCGGTGAAGAGATTTTCCTGGTTCCAAATGCTCTCGCCATGACGCAGCAATACGACTTTGTACATTGTATGACCTCCTGGGATGTGTTGTTGGATCATGCCTGCGCTTTCAAGGCTGATTATAGTACGATTCGGCGCTGAATCAACAGGCATTTTCGAGAATAGAACTCAGTGAGCCGTGAGT
>JAAZNO010000319.1 GCA_012798275.1 Chloroflexota bacterium | reverse complement strand
CCTGATTTCTGGAACCTGGGCACCTGCTCCAACGGCTGCATTGCGGCCGGGCGGGGAGGTGGCTTCCTGTACATTGACTGGAACGGCAAGGTGATGCCTTGTGTCTTCAATCCCTATTCGCCGGTCAATATCCACGACGTCTATCGCGAGGGTCAGACGTTGGCCAACGTGTTGGAAGAGCCATTTTTCCAGCACATTCGTGAGTGGCAGGACGCCTACGGCTATGCGGCCATGCGGCCGGAGGACCACCACAACTGGCTCATGCCCTGCCCCATCCGCGATCACCACGCCGACTTCCGCCACATCCTGCAGCTGACCGAGCCGGATCCCGAAGACGAGGCCGCCTTGCAGGCGATGCTCGATCCGGACTACCGCGATGGCCTCATCGCCTACGATCAGGCGGTCGCAGAGCTGCTGGATCCCATCTGGGAACGCTTTTATGTGCGCGGCGACGGCCACGCGGAGCAGGAGCAACAGCGGGTTGATCTTGCCGCGCAGTGAGGAGCAGGGCTATGACGTTATCCTACAGGCAACGCGAATTTCTCGGCCGGCTGCTCGACCTCTATCACGAGTCGAAGCATGCAGTGCATTACACGGACCTGGCTCAATCGCTGGGTGTCAAACCGGTCACGGCCTACGAAATGTTACGCCTGTTGGAAGAGAAAGGGCTGGCGCAATCTGAGTTGGCGCGTCCCTCAGGGCAACGCAGTCGTTCCATCGTGCTTTTTTCCCCCACGCAGAAGGCAATGGCATTGCTGGCTCGCTGGGGTGGCGATAGGCTTGACGAGCACGAATGGGAACGGGCGAAAGCCGACATCCTGGAGGCCCTGGAGCAGGGAAAATCCACCGATTACCAGGACCTGTTGAACGAGCTGCTGCAGCGCCTGCCGGAGCGTAAATCCCCGCAGCTCTTCGCCGCCGACATGGTCACGGCCATTATTCTGCTCCTCCACGAACTGCGGCAGACGGTGCCTCTTCTGGACATCGTCGTGGATCTGCATCAGTTCAACTCGCCGACCTGGGAATGGCTCTACTCGCTGGCCGGTCTCGGATTGGCTCTTTCGCTGGCCGGGAAAGTTGCCTCCTGGAACGCCGCTGCGCTCTCTACCTATTCCCAGCGGCTTTACCAGCACCTGGAAGACTTAAGGAGCGGGGATAAACGGCGCCTCTCTGATTTTGCCCATGAGGTGTTGGAGGTCGTCGGCTCCTGAGGGGGAGGGACGCTCACCCTCACGTGGCTGGACTCCCATAGTTCTTTTCCTGGATATAGCAAGAAGATATAGAAAGAAATGGAAGCGGAGACAACGTTACAAGCAACTGAACCCTCAACTGGCAAGATCGGCGTCGCCCTCAGCGGCGGCGGAGCGCGCGGCCTGGCCCACATCGGTGTGCTGAAAGTGCTGGAGCAGGCCGGCGTGCCGATAGATTGCCTGGCCGGTACCAGCATGGGCGGCTTCATCGCCGCGGCCTACGCGGCCGGCATGAGTCCTGAGGCCATGGAACAGGAGGCCCTCCGCATCACCAGGCCGCGCAATCTCATGGCGCTGGCCGACCCGATCCTGCCCCGCGGCGGGCTGCTCGAGGGCGAAAAGGTGCGCGAATACCTGAGCGAGCTGCTGGGCGACCGTACTTTCGACCAGTTGCGCCTTCCGCTGACGCTGGTCGCTGTAGATTTGAACAGCGGCGAGCCGGTGCACCTGAACGAGGGTCGGGTGGCAGACGCGGTGCGGGCCACCATTGCCCTGCCTGGCCTTTTCATGCCGGTGGAACGGGGCGAGTACCTGCTTGTGGATGGCGGCCTCCTGGACAACCTGCCCGCCGATGTCGTGCGCCGTATGGGCGCCGACCGGGTCATCGCCGTGGACGTCGCCTTTGGCAAAGAGGCGGTCCATTCGCTGTCCGAATCGCTGCAAGAGCGCCGTTACATTCCCAATGGCCTGGCGGAGACGATTGAAGTCCTGTACCGCTCGTTGATGGTGATGATGATGGACAGCAACCGTCGGCGGGTGGAGGAGGCCGGCCCGGAGCTGATCATTCGTCCCGTCATTCCGCTGGAAGTGACAACACTCGCCGGCTTTGGCCGGGCCGCTGAGATCATCGCCGCTGGCGAGGAAGCCGCTCGCCAGGCGCTCCCCCAAATCCTGGACGCCTTTAGCAGGCAGAATCGGTAGGCCAGATCAGACGACTTCCTGCATCTGTTGTGGCTGATCTTTGCAAGACCAAGGGAGACCTGAAGGTGATGGATGGTTTCGACTCAACGCCAGCGAATAACGTGGCGGCTTCCGCGGCGCCTTCCTTCGCGGCGAACGTGCACCTGCGCCGCCTTGTCACGTCGTTTCTCCTGACGCCAGCCGCGGCTTATGCCATCTACTTCGCTTCCATGTCCGTGGTGGAGCAGAAGACGCAATCGAGCGAGCTCATGGGGTTCATGATTCTCTCCTCCACGCTGCCCGGCTTCCTGTTTGCCATGCTGGCCGGCGTGGTCGTGGACCGCCATAATCGGGTGCGGATTCTGGTGTTCAGCAACCTGCTGCGGCTGTTGGTGGCCATCGGTTTCGCGGCAGCGACGCGCTGGGCCAGCAGTCTGCCGCTGCTCCTCGGCGCCATTTACGTGAGTAACTTCTGCCTCTCGGCTCTGCTACAATTCAGCGCGGCGGCGGAAGACGCTTTGATTCCCAACGTCGTGGCCTCACAGCACATCCTGGGAGCTAACTCGATCACCCAGATTGTAAGGCTGGTGGGACAGGGGTTGGGAGCCGCCCTGCTGGCCCCGGTGTTGCTGCGGCTGAGCGGCGCGTCGCTCGTGGGCGTCGTAGCCGTGCCCCTCCTGGCGCTTTCTACGTGGGTCTGTTCGCGGCTTCCCTGGCAGCTGGGCGATAACGGCGCACCGTCGGCGGCGACATGGGCCTCGGTGTGGAATGACTTGCGGGTCGGATGGCAGTTCATTGCCCATCACCCCGTCGTGCGACGGGCGATCATCTACCTGGCCCTGGTCACCGTCTTCGAGCTGGTGATTTTGACGCTCGCCCCGGGCATGGCTGCCCGCGTCTGGGAGATTTCCACGGCGTACATCTCCTACCTGGCGGTGCCCGGCGGCGTGGGCTTTGGAGTGGCTAGCTGGCTGCTTGGCCGGCACGGGCATAAAATGGAGGAAGAGACCTGGATCGTCTGCGGGTTTCTGGCTCTTGGCGGAGGGGTGGCCCTGTTGCCGGCGCTGCGCGAACTGCGCGGCCTGTACCTCCTGCTGTTCGTGGCGCTTTCGGTCATGATTGGGGCCGGCCTGGCTCTCATTTTCGTGCCGGCTCGCGCCGTGTTACAAAAGCAATCGCCGGGCGACGTGCGCGGGCGTGTGATTGCGACACAGCTGTTCATGAACAACGTGGTGTCCACTTTGCCCCTGCCGGTGATCGGGGGCCTGGCGGACAGGGTGGGCTTCGGGCCGGTGATGATCTGCCTGGCCCTGCTCTCTTTGGGGGTAGGGGCGACAGGCTTATGGCACGCTCGCAAGGAGTGCCGGGCCTGACGCCATTCCAGAATGAAAATATGAACGTAGAAACGTGTAGCCGAGGCTGCGACGGCTCTCTTCTCACGGCTTACTGCTCTCTATTTTTCGAGGAGGCATGACCGCATGTTTTGGCCGGGGCTGCTCTTACTGATCGGTGCTTACCTTCTGGGCTCCATCCCCACGGCTTACCTCGCGGGCCGCTGGCTGCGGAATATTGACATTCGCTACCACGGCACCGGTAACGTGGGCGGCTCGAACGTTTGGCACAGCGTGGCCCGTTGGGCCATCGTCCCCGTGGGGCTGTTTGACGTCGGCAAAGCGGCTCTGCCGGCCTGGTTGGCGTTAGGTCCGCTGAATCTGGGGTATCCGTGGGCCGTCGCTGCTGGTCTGTGCGCCGGGCTGGGTCATGCCTGGTCGCTCTACCTGGGGTTCACTGGCGGACGGGCGTTGGGATGTATTCTGGGGCTGCTGGTAGTGGTCTTCCCCCAGGGGGCGCTCATCCAACTGCTGCTGATGGGGCTGGGTGTGTTGCTGCATGTGGAACAACCGATCGCCATCGTGGGCTTGCTGGCGATGCCGGCCCTGAGCCTTGCCTTCGACCGTCCCCCGGCGGTGATGTGGGGTTGCGTGG
>JAAZNO010000318.1 GCA_012798275.1 Chloroflexota bacterium | reverse complement strand
GTCATGGCTGGATTTGAGTTTTGGTCACCGCAGGATTGCGATGATACCTGGCGCAAGCATGGTAGCACAGAGTCGCGTGTCGCTGGCATGGCTCCGGTCTCCTTCCCTTTGGAACCCCGAGGGTCCATTTCCCGTACCTTCGCCCCGGTTATCTTGCGCTTCCCTTGCCCTGTGCTAGAATGCCTTCGTGCTTTTCTTCCTTTGGAGGAAGATGATTGTTTTGGAGGTAGGATCCATGACTGATGAAGTCACAACGCAAGAAGCAGTTCAGTCCACGGAAGCTGGCTCAACGCCCGAGGCGCCTGCCTCGAGTGTCGTGAGCCTGAGCGAGATGGGAAGCCATCGGCAGGGCAGCGCTTTTCTGGATCGCCTGACGGGCCTGTTCGCGAATCGCGGTTGGCTCGCTGGTGTCATCATTGGGGCGTTGCTGCTGGCATTCCTGTTTCTGCCCCCGGTATCCCTGGGAGCACGGCTTGGCGGCGACAACGGCTATACTGCGATCAACGCTGAAATGCCCGCCGTCAGCCATCCCGACGGGCTGACCGTGAGCATAGACCCGGCGGCAGCCGGAAATTTGCGGGTGAAGTTGGGCTCGGTGCCGCGCGCCGATTTTATGGGCGCGGCCATTCCAGAGGAATTGCTCCCCGCGCGCGAGGCGTTGCCCTCGAATCTCACCCCCAAAAGCCCCCTCTACACCCTCGCGGCCAAAGGTGAGGCGACGGGACCCGTCATCCTCAATGTGGTGATCCCCAATGAGGCTGAACCCTGGGAGACGTTGGATCTCTACGCCTGGGACGGCGCCGCCTGGCGCTGGGTGCCCGGACGTCTCGATCGGCAGCAGGAAACGCTGACGGCGTCGCTGGAGGCCTTGCCCCCCTCGGTGATGGTGATGCAGACCGCTGCGACGCAGCAGAGCCTGGTCACGGAGTCTTCCGATCTCTTGCCGCCGGGCTTCGCCGTGTTGGTGAACCAGGTGGACCTCGTGGGCATGAAGATCGGGACGCTGGGGGGCCTCAACGGCGATCCGGGGACGCTGCCGCCGGGCAGCGCCAGCCCTCAGCCGGTGCTGGCGCCGACGGTGCGCAACTGGATTCCGGGCCGCGATCCCAACCGCGAGCTGGTGACCGACATGCTGGCTGTGGAGACGGACCGCGTGGCGCACATCGCCAACCTGACCGCGCTGGTGAAGAACGGCGCCTATCAGGGGCTGGTGCTGGATTATCGCAGCCTGCGGAGTGAGGATCGCGCGGCGTATGCGGCCTTCGTTGCCGAGCTGGCGCGCTCCCTGCATGAGGCGGGCGCGTGGCTGGCAGTGACGGTAGAGGAGCCGCAGAAGCTGGAGAACGGCTGGGATACCGGCGGTTATGACTGGCTGGCGCTCGGTGCGGCAGCGGATCAGGTGCGGGTCGTGATGCCCTTGAATCCGCAGGCTTATGCGCCGGGCGGCCTCGCGGAGCAGCTCATCGTCTGGGGGACGACGCAGATCAGCCGCTACAAGTTCTATCCCGTCTACACCACGCTCAGCACGGATGGGGAAAAGACCTTGACCATGGCCGAGGTGTTGTCATCGGTAGGCACGGTGAGTGTGACCCGAGCGCTGACGGAAAGTGTGTTGCCGGGGACGGCGCTCACCTTCCAGCTGCAGCCCGGCGCGGCGATGGAAAATGACGCTCTGACGGGCGCCTCGCGCCTGCGGCCAGGTGGTGATACCTCCGTCTGGCTGGGCACACCGCAATGGTTGCGCTCCCGGCTGGACCTGGTGGCCCGCTATCATCTCGGCGGCGTGGTGCTGCGCGATCTGCTGGACGAGGGCAATTTCCCGGGGATGGATCGCGCGGTGACGGAATATCGGAATCAGACCGCGCCGGTGGTATACGCCGGGCCTGAGGTCGTGTGGTCGGTCATCGGGCCAAAGGGGCAACAGACGCAGTCGCAGACGACGCTCTCCAATCCCAGCTTCGTGTGGACGGCGCCGGAAATCACCGGCACCTATCGCATCACGGCGAGCGTGGCCGGCCTGGCGCGCGGTGGCAAGGAGATCAAAGTGGCCGCTCTCGTGCAGGCGCCGCCTGCGGAAGAGGAGGCCGGCGTCAGCGCGACCGGCGCGACGCCGCCAGCGCTGACGTCAACGCCGCCGGAGACGTCCACTCTAACCCCTGAAGCCGGCTTGCGTGCCAGTTTCGTGGCCGATGTCACAATTCCCGACAACACCAAACTGGAGAAGAACCAGGAATTTACCAAGACCTGGCGGGTGAAGAACAGCGGCAGCCAACCGTGGCCGGCGGACACGGTGTTGGCTTTTACCGGCGAGGGGACGCAGGTCGCCACGGTGACAGAAGTGGCCGTGGGCAAAGTCGTGGAGCCCGGCCAAGAGGTGGAGATCAGCGTGCCGATGAAGGCGCCGGCGGAAGACGGCACGTACCGCAGCGTGTGGGCCCTCAAGAGCGGCAACACGGCGATTCCCGGCGGCAGCTTCTATGTGCTCTTCAAGATTGGGGAAGCGGCTCCGGCCCCGGCTCCGGTGGCGCCAGTGGCGCCGGTGGCCGGCGGACCCTTCGAGCTGGGGGGGCACATCATGCAGGGCTTTGCCTACGCGGATTACATGCGTAGTGCGGGCATGACCTGGGTCAAGGAGCAGGTCCGCTATCCCAATGATCCCAGCGGTGTCATTGCGGCGGCGCACGCGAATGGCTTCAAGATTCAGCTCAGTGCGCTCGGCGAGTCGGGCATGGTCACGCAGGGCGGTTTTGAAGATGCCATCGCGCAATGGGTGGCGGGAATGGCGGCCGCCGGCGCTGACGCCATCGAAATCTGGAACGAGCCCAATCTCGACCGCGAGTGGGCTTACAGCGCCATGACGCCCCAGAATTACACCAACCTGCTTTGTCGCGCGTATGCGGCGATCAAGGGGGCCAATCCGGGGACCAAAGTCATCAGCGCGGCGCCGGCTCCTACGGGAGCGTTTGGCGGCGGCGGTTGCATTGATCTCGGTGGGGGGCAAAAGCAGTGCGGCATTGATGACATCCCCTGGCTGCAGGGCCTGGCGAATGCGGGGGCGGCGAATTGCATGGACTACATCGGCGCGCACCACAATTCCGGGGCGACCGCGCCTTCGGCGACGAGCGGCCATCCCGCCGATCCGGCGAGCACGCATCACTCGTGGTTCTTCCTGCCGCAGACCCGCGCGTATTACAGCATCTTCGGTGGTTCGCGCAAGCTCTTCTACACCGAGCTGGGGTACGTCTCGCCGGAAGGCTATGGCGCGATTCCGGGGCCGTTTGCCTGGGCGGCCGGCACCACGGTGGCGCAGCAGGCGCAGTGGTTGGGTGAGGTGGTCACCCTGAGTCGCCAAACGGGCATGGTGGCGAATGTCATCGTCTGGAACGTCGGTGCGACGTGCTATGGCATGTGCGGCGGCGTGCCCGACCCGCAAGCCGGCTACAACATCATCCGCCCGGATGGCTCTTGTCCGGCGTGCGCGACCCTCGCGGCGGCGATGCAGTAGGCTGATTTCTCGTCTCAAGACGCCCGTTCGCATGTGTGGACGGGCGTTTTGTCTATCACGTGACGTGCCCACGTGCACGCGCCTAACAGGGAGAGTCTGCGATGTTCGAACCGAAGTCCATGCGCCGTTTGCTGCGTGTGCTCCTCGCGCTGACGGCCGTGGCGTTGGGAGTGCTGCTGGTGGCCGCGGCGCAGCTGGCGCGATCATCTGCGGCGGTGCCTGCCGGGCCGCCCTCTCCGACGCAGCTCACGGGGCGGCGCTGGGACGTGCGAGCGCGCGCTACGCCGGTTGCGACGCCGACCGCGCCCCCTCCCGCCGCTCCGACGCGCGTCGCGACGCCGACGGCAGCGGCGTTGTACCCTGGCCTGCGCGCTGCTTGGGTAGCCGATCTCACCGTGGAAGATGACAGCGTGTTCTCGTGGGGGGAGTCCTTCACCAAGACATGGCGGCTGGCCAATGTGGGCGCGGAGACGTGGCCTACCGACACGGTGTTGAGTTTCGTGCGCGGCGACGAGGCCCTGGCGAGTGCCGCCGACGCTGTGGTAGGAGCTGTGCCGCCCGGCGCGACGGTGGATGTTTCCCTCCGGCTGATCGCGCCGAAAAAGAACGGGCGCTATGTGAGCAGCTGGGCGCTGACTACTGACGGCGCACGCATCCCCGGCAGCGACGTGTGGGCGGTAATTCAGACCATTGAGCCGGCCTCGCTGGCGGAGCTGGCGCCCATCCGTGGGGCATTTGAGCTGGGCGGGCATGTCTCGCAGGGGCTCACGCATGTCGCGCAGCTGCGGCAAGCGGGCATGGTGTGGGTCAAAGTGCAGGCGCGTTACGGCGAGAACGTGGACCTGCGCCCCTTCATCGCCGCGGCGCATGAGCAGGGGTTCAAAGTGGCCGTCAGCGCGGTGGGACCGGCT
>JAAZNO010000317.1 GCA_012798275.1 Chloroflexota bacterium | reverse complement strand
GAGGACCTCGAAGAAGGCCCGCAGTGTGTGAAGTGGTGTCCCAAGGACGCTTTGGAATTGACTACGCCGGAGCAGCGCGCCCAGCGCGCCCGCCGCAAGCTGGCAAAGGAAGAAGTGCTGGGCTCATAGCGGAGAGCCGAGAAGGTGAAAAGGCGAGGGGCGCGGCAGCGCCCTCTTCGCCTTTTTCTGTGACAAGGAGCGCGATCTGTGGCCAAGGTAACCCGTGAAATAGATTACGAAAACGATCCCCCGCGCATTGGCGTCTACGTGTGCCATTGCGGCTCCAATATTGCCAGTGTGATCACGCCCTCGGAAGTCGTGGAATATGCCAGGAACCTGCCCGGCGTGGTGGTGGCTAAGGAGCACCGCTACACCTGTTCCGACCCAGGGCAGAGCATGATTCAGCAGGACATCCATGACTACGGGCTGAACCGGGTCGTGGTGGCCGCGTGCAGCGTGGCCATGCACGAGCCTACGTTCCAGGCCTGCATTGCCGATGCGGGCCTCAATCCTTTCATGTTCCAGATGGCGAACATCCGCGAGCATTCTTCGTGGGTGCATGCGCACGAAAAAGAAGCCGCCACCGAGAAAGCCAAAGAAATCGTCGCCTCGGCGGTGGCAAAAGTGACCTATGTCCGCCCGCTGGAGATGTTTGAAGTGCCGGTGACGCGCCGGGCATTGATCATCGGTGGCGGCATCGCCGGCATCAGTGCCGCGCTCGATCTGGCGGACATGGACATCGAGACCTATTTGGTGGAGAAGACCCCCTCCATTGGCGGGCGCATGGCGCAGCTCGACAAGACCTTCCCGACCATGGATTGCTCCATCTGCATCGAGGCGCCGAAGATGGTGGACGTGGGCAAGAATCACAACATCCACATCCTCAGCTACTCCGAGGTCAAAGAGGTCAATGGCTATATCGGCAATTTCAAGGTGAAAGTGGAACGCAAGCCGCGCTATGTGCTGCTGGACAAGTGTACGGGCTGCGGCCTGTGCGCGGAAGTCTGCCCCATTGACGTCCCCAATGTCTTCGAGGAGGGGTTGGGGCCGCGCAAGGCGATTTATGTGCCGATGGCGCAGGCGGTGCCTTCGATCTACACCATTGACATGGATGCCTGCATCAAGTGCTTCAAGTGTGTGGACGCCTGCGGCTCCCTGAGCGCCATTGACTTCGCGCAGCAGCCGGAGATCCTCGAGCTCGAGGTCGGCACGATTATCATCGCTACCGGCTACGACACCTGGGACCCGGCGGAGATCGAGGAATACGGTTTCGGCGTCTACGAAAACGTCACGACGATGATGGAAATCGAGCGCCTGCACTGCGCGGGTGGCCCGACGGTGGGCGAGTTTGTGCGTCCCTCCGACGGCAAAACGCCTCACAGCCTGGCGCTCATTCAGTGCGTCGGCTCGCGCGATAAGCGTTATCACGAGTACTGCTCCGGCTTCTGCTGCATGTACACCATCAAGAACGCGCTGCTGCTCAAGTGGCTCTACCCGGAGATGGACATCACCATCTTCCGCATTGACATCCGCACGCCGGGCAAGACCTACGAGGAGTTCTACGAACGGGCGCGCGAAGCGGGCATTCACTTCATCCAGGGACGGCCCTCCGAGATTGTCGAGGACCCCGTCACCAAGAACCTGATCGTCCATGCCGAGAACATCGGCACGGGGCGGCACGTGGCGTTGGAAGTGGAGATGGTGGGGCTGGCGAACGCCGCGATCCCCTCGGCGGGCTCCTTCGATCTGGGGCGCGTGCTCACGGTGCCGAACGACACTCACGGCTGGTTCATGGAATCCCATCCCAAGCTCAAGCCGCTGGACACGCCGACGGAGGGCATTTACCTGGCGGGGGCCGCGCAAGGCCCCAAGGACATCCCCCAGAGCGTGAGTCAGGGCAGTGGCGCTGCGGGACGGGCGGCGCGAGTGCTCAACGCGGGGCAGTGGGAGATTGATCCCATCATCGCGTATGTGGACCCCGCACGTTGCATCAACGCGCGAGGCGGCAAATGTGACATCTGCTATCGCACCTGCCCTTACGGCGCGGTCATCAATCTGCCGGGGACGGGGCAACCTTCGAGCATCATCCCGGCGAAATGCCACGGCTGTGGGACGTGCGTGGCGGAATGTCCGCAAAACGCCATCTCGCAATATCATTTCACGGATGGGCAGATCGTCGCGCAGCTGCACGCCTTGCTGGCGGATAGACCTGAGGAGAAAGTCATCGCCTTCACCTGCCGCTGGTGCAGCGGGATGGGCGCGGATAACGCCGGTACGAGTCACTTCGAGTATCCCGCGAATACGCGCAATATCCTGGTGATGTGCGCCGGCCGCGTGGACGCCGACTTTGTCATGGAGGCGTTCCGGCTGGGCGCGGGCGCGGTGCTCGTATCGGGATGCCATCCCCAGGATTGCCACTACATCTCCGGGCGCGGCTTCGCCGAGACGCGCATCACGCGGCTCTTCGGCCAGCTGGAGAAGCTCGGCATTTCGCCGGGGCGTTTCCGGCTGGAATCGGTCTCGGCGACGGAGGGGGCCAAGTGGGCGCGCATCATGCGGGAGATGAGCGCCGTGGTCCGCGAGTTGGGCCCGGAGGGCATTCGGGCGGAGAACGCCAAGGCGCTGCCGCAGCTCACCAAACGGCTGACACGGATGCGGGAGGTGCCCGAAGTGGATTATTTCCTGCGCCTTGTCGAAGGGGCGCCGCTCAAGGAAGCGGAGGCCGGCGTCAAACAGGCGCGCGACAAGGGCCTGAGCCAGACGGTGGGGGCGACGGCCTGTGAGATGCCGCAAGTGCCCGCCTGTGATGTGTGTCAGCTCGCCGCGGCCTGTGCGCCTGAAGTCAAGCAGGCGAAAGGAGGCCGGTGATGGCGAACGTGCTGAATCCCTTCGTTGTGGAATTGGCGGGCCGGCGCGGCGGGAATCAGGTCTTGCAGTGTTATCAATGCGGCACCTGTTCCGGCTCCTGCCCGGTGATTGAGGAGATGCAATACGGTCCGCGGCGGATCTTGCACATGATTCAATCGGGGGAGGAGGAGCGGGTGCTTTCCAGCCGCGACATGTGGTTCTGCGTGTCGTGTTATTCCTGCACCAATCGCTGCCCCCGCGAGATCCCCATTACCGAGCTGATGGCGACGCTGCGGGAGCTGGCGGTGGAGAAAGGCTACGCGCGGGATTTGGAGGCCGACTTCGGCCAATCTTTCGCGGAGACGTACAAGCATTACGGGCGCCTCTTCGAGCCGGAGCTGATGCTCCGGTACTATCTGCGCACTTTCGACCTCAAGGGCCTGCTGGGGATGATTCCCCTGGCGTTGCCCATGGTGCTCAAAGACAAGCTGCCGTTCATCCCCGAAAAGGTGCGGGAACCGGCGCAGCTGGAGGCGTTGTGCCCGGAGCCTCCCAAGGCCGCCGCTCCCGAAACCCAGGCGCAGCGCAAGCGGCGTTGGCTGCCCTGGTTGGCAAGCGGCGTGACGTTGCTGTTAGGCGCGGGGGCGAGCGGCGCGCTGTGGCGCTCTTCGGCGCGCCGTGCTAAGGAGGCCCGACGATGACCTACGGTTACTATCCCGGATGCAGTCTGCTTTCCAGCGCCAAGGAGTACGACCTCTCGTTGCGGCTGACGTTTGCGCGCCTGGGGATCGAGCTCGTGGAAGTGGAGGATTGGAATTGTTGCGGCGCCGTCCATGGCGAAGGCCAGGGGGTGATTGCCTTGCCGGCGCGGAATCTGGCGCTGGCGGAAGCGCAGGGCCTGGACACCCTCATCGCGCCGTGCAGCGGGTGCTATCACAACCTGCGGCGCGCCAGCAAGGCCGTTGAGGCCGACAAGGCCACCCGGCAGCTGGTCAACGCGGGCCTGGCGGAAGGGCTGCAGCTCAAGGGGAACATTCGGGTGCTGCATCCGCTTTACGTCCTGCTGCAGGAGTACGGTCTGGAGCGGATCAAGGCGCAGGTGACGCAACCGCTCACCGGCATGAAGGTAGCGCCGTATTACGGTTGCATGTTGACCCGTCCCAGGGATGAATTCGACAGCCCTGAGCGCCCGGCCGGGCTGGATGAGTTGCTGATGGCGCTGGGGGCGGAAGTCGTGGACTATCCCTTCAAGGCGAAGTGTTGCGGCGGCGCGGTGGCCATCTCGCACAGCGCGGTCACGGCGAAGCTCACGGGGAAGGTGTTGGATTCGGCCAAGGAGGCGGGTGCGGAGATGGTGACGCTCGCCTGTCCCATGTGCCACACGGCGTTGGACCTCTATCAGAGCAAGGCCGAGCGCGCTGTGGGGCACGACCTGGATTTGCCAGTGTTGTACTTCACGCAGTTGCTCGGATTGGCGCTGGGGATCGCGGCCTCGCAGTTGGGGTTCAAGCGACATATCGTCTCGCCGCTGCCGCAACTGGCGCGCCTGGGATTCTGACACGCGGCGAAGGAGTTTATCATGCGACGTGGTGCGACGCTAAAAACCAAGACAGAGCAGCGGCTCATCCTTGACCGTAAAATGGTGCCCCTGCACTCCACACTCACCTGGGATCTGGACCGTTGTGTGGGTTGTCAGATCGGCCCGCTGGTCTGCCCCAAGGACGCCATTCTTCATGTGCCGGCAGTGCTGGAAAACGGTCGGCTGGTGAAAAAGGCCTCGGTGGACATTGACGCGGAGAAGTGCGTCTTCTGCGGCATGTGCACGGTGATGTGCCCGACCCATGCCATCACCATGACGGTCAACGGCAAAGAAGAAGTGCCAGTCCAGAAATTCGAGGCTTTCCCGCTGCTGATTGAATCCAACAAATTCAACCGCGCCGCCTTCGACATGAGCCGGAAGGATTTCGTCATCGAAAACTGCCCGGCGAACGTGATCAGCTACGATGCGGCGGCAGACACGCTCAAGGTGGATCAGAAATACTGCATCCGCTGTCGGCAATGCGAGGTGGCCAGTGATGGCGCATTCACCGTGGTGCAGCCGTGGCAGGGCAGCGTGACTCTGCGGCAGGAGCGGTGTGTCGAAGGCTGCCGGGCCTGCGCGGACATCTGTCCGACGCGCGCGCTGCACCTCGACGAGAGCGGGGAGCTGGTGTTGGCGGATTATTACTGCATCAAGTGTGGCGCGTGTATGCAGGTCTGCCCGGTCAAGGCGCAAGTGGAGACGTACGCGGTGCCTTACGAGTACGCTGGGACGACCTACACCCGCGAGCACGAGCGCATCACCAACCTGGAGGAACTGCCCATCGTCGTTGAGAGATGGCGCATCGGGCACACCGAAGTTCAGAGTGGCGCCTGGATTGCGGCACTCATCCGCCTGGCGGACGACAAGGCCGGGGAGCTGGAGATTGATCGCAAGCGCGCGCTCAAGCGGCGTGACCTGCTCGTTGCGCTCAAAGGGGGGCGGGCGCTGCTGGAGAAATAAACGGTCGGCGCCGGCTGG
>JAAZNO010000316.1 GCA_012798275.1 Chloroflexota bacterium | reverse complement strand
TCGGTGAAAAATTGCGGCCAGCAGCGCACCGCCAGCCCGTCGAGATGCAGCCGCGCCGCCAGGTCGCGCAGGGTGAGATAGGTCGCTATCGTGCCGCGCACCGCCGTCTGATCCAGCGCGTCGAGGCCATCGAGCCGGGTGCGCAGTGTCGTCAGCGCCTCGGCCACGGCGTCCGCGGGGGTCGCGCGCGCGCCGGCAAAGACTTCCTCCAACGTCAGCGGCACGATCTGCACGCCGAGGCGCGCCGTCAGCGTCGGTTCGTCCAGCGCGCAGGGCTCGAAGCCTTCAGGGGCTTCGCCCACCCGTCCGATGCGAGCCTGGCGCAGCAGGCGTCGCAGCCGCCCGCCTTGCGCCAGGACGCGCACCTTCTCCATGGCGGCGAGATCCTCCGGCGGCGCGTACACATACGCATACGTCAGCCGCCGTCGTTTGAGGGCGAAAGCGCCCAGGTTGATCCCGCATAACGAGTTGAGTCGCAGACGCTCGCCGCTGGACGGCTCCGGCACGGCCCACAGCAACAGCGGGGCCGCGACGGCTTCGGCAAGCGCTGTGAGCATCGTGCTGTCGGCGAAGGTTGCCTGGAAAATCAACAGCAGGTCCGGCGGGTCTTGGGCCAACTGTTGGGCCGCGACCTGGGCCTCCTCCAGGCTTGTCACCAGGGCTTCCGGTCCAACCAGCCTGAACCCTGCCTCTGCCAGGGCTGACCGCGCCCGCGCCGTCATGGCCTGCGCCAACGGCACATCAAACGTCGTCCGCGCCAATGCTACAAAGCCCACCGTCAGGGTTGTTGAAGAAGGCATAGGCTACTCCTGCCGACACCCGTCGCGCGTGAAATTGCTGGCTCCGGCCATGAATTCACGTCGCTTGATAGAAGAACGAGTTGAGCGCCAGTGCCGCCGCGCCGATGACACCGACATTAGGCCCGAACTGCGTGATTTCCAGCCGCACGCGTTCACCGAGGCCGGCGAACGCCCGCGCGCGCATGGTGGCCTCGGCCGCGGGCATGAGCCAGCGCCGTCCCTGAACGAACAAGCCGCCCAAAACAATCAGGTCCGGATTGAGGACGTTGACGAGGTTGGCCAGGGCAATGCCCATGTAATGGGCGCGTTCTGCGAGCATCGCGCGGGTGGCACTGTCGCCCTGCTCCGCCGCGGCGAAAACGCGCTCAATCAGGGGGCCCTGCCCTTCGCGCAATGTCATCGCCAGCAGGCCATCAGGTGCCTGCTCCGCCAGGGCCTGGGCGCAGCGCACGATGACCGGTTCGGAGAACAGCGTCTCCAGGCAACCGACGTTGCCACAGCGGCATGGCTCGCCGCCCGTTCCCAGCAGCGTCGTGTGCCCGATCTCTCCCGCGCCGGCGACGCTGCCATGATAGAGTTTTCCATTCACCACAAGCCCGGCGCCGACGCCGATGCGGGCATAGACAAACGCCAGGGCTTCTGTCCGATGATCTTCTTGCCCGAACATAGACTCGGCCAGCGCCATCGCGCGGACGTTGTTGTCCACCCACACCGGCACTCCCAGCGCGTCGGCAAACCAATCGCGCAACGGCACGTCCCGCCACCCCAGGTTGGGAGCGAACAGATTGACGCCGCGTTCCAGGTCCACCAGCCCTGACGCCCCCACCCCCACCCCCACCAGTGCGGTCGGACGGATGCCGCTTTCGGCAATGGCGGAGCGCACTAAGGCGAGAGTGTCCTCGAGCACTTCCTCAGCGGGGCGTTCGAGGGGATGTTCCAGGCTCAACGTGAGCAGCGGCTGTGCCAGCAGGTCGGTGACTGCAACGCGCACACTGCCGACGCCGAAATGGACGCCGACGGCATAGCGCGCTGTTGGAATCAGCCGCAAGGCCGTGGGCGGACGTCCTACGGTCGGAGCGGTGGGCGATTCTTCCGCGCCGATTTCCTCTATGATGCCCTCAGCCAGCAGCTCGTTGACGAGATGGGTGATGGTGGTGTTCGAGAGACCCGTGAGGCGGGCCAGTCGCACGCGCGAGATGGTTTTTTGCTGCAGGAGCGCCAGCAATACGGCGCGGAGATTGTGGAATTTGATGTCACTGCCGTTGGTACCGGTGAGTTCGTGCTGTTTGATCAAGGGTCTTACTCGCCTCCGGTTTAGAGAGATGCGGCCAATCCTGGCCGGCGGTAAGAAATCCTGTCGCGTTCCCGCTCCCTTGCTCCCACGGTAATTAATTTCGCAAGAGGATAAATTAATATACCTTCATTATACGCACTTCTGTAGTGCCTGTCAATAGGGCGACCTTCCATTCCATA
>JAAZNO010000315.1 GCA_012798275.1 Chloroflexota bacterium | reverse complement strand
TCCACAAATCCTACGCTGACGCGCCGCTGCTCTGCGGCGTGACCTTCGCCGTCGAGCGCGGGGAAATCGCCTGCCTGCTCGGCCCTTCGGGCAGCGGCAAGACCACGCTGCTGCGCATCCTCGCCGGGCTGGAGGAGCCTGAGGCCGGACAGGTGTGGCTCGACGGGCAGGACCTCACGCGCGTCCCGGCCCACAAGCGCGGCGTGGTGCTCATGTTCCAGGATTACGCCCTCTTCCCCCACAAAACCGTGGCCGAAAATGTGGCCTTTGGGTTACGAATGCAGGAGAAAGGGAAATGGGGAATGGGTAAAGAGAAAGAGGTAAAAGAAGCCCTCCCCCTTACCCGTCCTCCCTCACCTCCCATCCGCCCTCGCGTCGAAGCCATGCTCGCCCTCGTGGGCCTCGAAGGCTTCGGCGCCCGTGACGTGAACTCGCTTTCAGGCGGGGAACGGC
Organism: Chloroflexota bacterium; assembly: GCA_012798275.1. Taxonomy (GTDB): domain Bacteria; phylum Chloroflexota; class Anaerolineae; order B4-G1; family SLSP01; genus JAAZNO01. The sequence continues at coordinate 1,956 of JAAZNO010000315.1, read as the reverse complement.
AACGGGTGGCGCTCGCGCGCAGCCTCGCGCCCAATCCGCGCCTGCTGTTGCTCGACGAGCCATTGGGCGCGCTCGACCGCAACCTCCGTGAGCGCCTGCTCGAAGAGCTGCCCGCCATCCTCCGGCAGGTTGGCGTCACCGCCATCACCGTGACGCACGATCAGGAAGAAGCCTTCGCCCTGGCGGATCGCGTGATCCTGCTCTATGAGGGGCGCGTGGTGCAACAGGGGACGCCGGAAGCAGTCTATGCGGCGCCGACGAACGCCTGGGTCGCGCGATTTCTGGGCCTGCAGAACCTTTTCCCGGCGAAAGTGACCGGCGCGCGGCAGGTCGAAACGTCCCTGGGCCTCCTTGACGTGGCGGACACCGCTGTCTTGCCGGCGCCCGGCAGCGAGGGGACGCTGCTCATCCACCCGTGGGGCATCCGTCCCGCAGAGCACGCCCCCCTTCGGGGACGGGTGATCCAGCGCAGCTTCCACGGCAGCTATTACCGGCTGGAGCTCGATTGCAACGGCACCCTCCTCAGCTTCACCCAAGGCTTGCGCCAGCCGCCCCCCGCTCTGGGAACGGAAAGCACCTTTGCGCTCGATCCCGCAGCGCTGCGCTGGCTGGAGTGAGGCGCGATCACCAAATTCCGAGAATGCGGTAAAATGGGAAAAGGGTGTTCCTATCACTATCTACGGAGGAAGTGAAACTTGACGCAGTCATATCTGATTACCGGAGGCGCGGGATTCCTGGGCATCAATCTCGTGCGTTATCTTCTCGATAAAGAGGCGCAGGTCACCACACTCGATATCGCGCCCTTCGATTACGAGGACGTGCGCGAGCGCGTCCGTGTGGTCACCGGCGACATTCGTGATCCCCAGGCAGTCGAATCCGCCATCGCTGGCGTTGATATCGTCGTCCACGCGGCGGCAGCGCTGCCCCTCTACACGCCGGAGGAAATCTTCTCCACCGACATCGAAGGGACCCGCACCGTCTTGCAGGCGGCGCTCGCTCACCACGTCGAGCGGTTCATCCACATCTCCTCGACCGCCGTGTACGGCATTCCCGATCACCATCCACTATTGGAGACCGACAAACTTCAGGGGGTCGGCCCTTACGGCGAGGCGAAGGTCCTGGCGGAGGGAGTTTGCCAGGAATTTCGCGCTAAGGGACTGTGCGTGCCGATCCTGCGTCCCAAATCCTTCATCGGGCCGGAACGGCTGGGGGTGTTCGCCATGCTGTACGAATGGGCCAAAGATGGCAAGAACTTCCCTGTCCTGGGCTCCGGAAACAACCCTTACCAATACCTGGCGGTCGAAGATCTGTGCGACGCCATCTGGCTCGCCGCAACCCTGCCATGCGAGAGGGTCAACGACACCTTCAACATCGGCGCGAAGGAATACGGCACGTCTCGGAGCGATTTCCAGGCGGTGTTGGATTACGCCGGCCACGGCAAGCGCATCGTTTCCCTGCCTGAAAAGCCGGCTATCTTCATCCTGCGGGTGCTGGAACGGTTGGGGTTGTCGCCGCTCTACGAGTGGATCTATGAAACCGCGGGCAAGGAGTCCTTCGTCTCGATCGAAAAGGCCGAACGGGTGCTGGGGTTCGCTCCTCGCTATTCCAATCGAGAGGCGCTGATCCGCAATTATCAATGGTATCTTGAGAATGTGGACCAGATCAACCATGCAGCGGGCATCACCCACCGCACGCCGTGGAAACAAGGCGCGCTGAAGCTGGCCAAACTGGTTTTCTGATCTCCACGCACGGCTCATTCAAGTCCCAAAGGAGACGCCATGTGCTGGCGCACATCCTGGGAGCGTGAGAATGTGGGTGGTGAGCCGTGAGTTGAGGCTGCGACGGCTCTCTTCTCACGACTCACTGAGCTCTATTTTCCGAGGAATCCCATGCAACGTGTGTTACGGTGGATAGGAATCGTCATCGCGGTCGGCGTCCTCCTGCTCGCTGGCCTCG
>JAAZNO010000314.1 GCA_012798275.1 Chloroflexota bacterium | reverse complement strand
TGCTGAACATGACCGAGAAGATTTTGGTGGTCGAGGATGAAACGGCCCTGCGGGAGACGCTGGAGTACAATCTGGCGCGGCAGGGCTATGAGGTGCTCAGCGCCGCGGATGGCTTCACGGCGCTGACCCTGGCGCGCGCCGAACAGCCGGACCTCGTGCTGCTGGACGTGATGCTGCCGGGACTGGATGGCTTCGAGGTGTGCCGCCGGCTGCGGCGCGAGGCCTCCATGCCTATCCTGATGCTCACGGCCCGCGCCGACGAGGTTGACAAGGTCGTGGGGCTGGAGATCGGCGCGGACGATTATCTGACCAAACCCTTCAGTATGCGCGAGCTGCTCGCGCGGGTGAAGGCGCAACTGCGGCGCGTGCGGCTGCTGCAGGAAGAGCCCCCTCCCCTCCTCCCGGCGCCTCCCGAGCAGCTGCGTTTCGGCGATCTGCTGCTCGATGTCACCCGTCACGAGGTCTATCGCGGCGAAACGTTGTTACACCTCACGCCCAAGGAATACGAGCTGCTGCACTACCTGGCGAGCCATCGCGGGCAGATGCTCACCCGAGAGCGCATCCTGGAAGAGGTCTGGGGCTGGGAATTTGCTGGCGGCACCCGCACGGTAGACGTGCACATCCGCTGGCTGCGGGAGAAGCTCGAGGAAGACCCGGCAGCCCCGCAGCGCATCGTCACCGTCCGCGGCAGCGGTTATCGTTTTGAGGGATGAATTCATTGTGAATTGTGAGAGGAAACCCCATGTGGCATTATCGTAGCACTCGCAGCCGCATCACGACGCCGTTTGTGGTGTTGATCATTGTGGCGACAACGGCGCTCGCCCTGTATCTGTCCCATTATTTCCGCCAGGCCTATCTGGCGACGCTGGAGACGCGGTTGCTGGCCGATCTGCGCGTCCTGGAGGATCAGCTCCCCGCCTACGACGCCGCTGACGATCTCGACGCTGTGGCGCGGCATTACCGCGAGCTGCTCGACGTGCGCGTGACGTTCATCGCCGCCGATGGCACGGTGTTGGGGGAATCCGACTATGACCGGGCCACGATGGACAATCACCTCTACCGCACCGAGGTGCAGCAGGCGCTGGACCAGGGCTCCGGCAGCAGCATCCGTTACAGCGTCACCGCGCGCACCGACGTGATGTACGTGGCCCTGGCGTTGCAGGAGACCGCTGCGCCAGTCCGCATCGCACGGCTGGCACTGCCCCTCGTGGAAGTGCAGGCCGAACTGACGCGCCTCAACCGGGTGATCCTCACGACGGCGCTGGTCGCCATCGGGCTGGCGGTAGCGCTGGCATTCCTCATCGCCGACCGCACCACCTCGCCGGTGCGCCAGCTCACGACGATGGCACAGCGGGTCGCCGCTGGGGATTTGAGCGCGCGCCTGTTGCCCACCACCGAGGACGAGGTCGGGCAGCTCACCCGCGCCTTCAACGTCATGACGGAAAAGCTGCAGGACCAGATCAACGCGCTGACGACCGAGCAGACCCGCTTGAATGCCATTCTCGATCACATGGCCGACGGCGTGATCATCGTGGACACCGAGGGCGTGGTGCAGAGGCTCAATCCCGCCGCCACGCAAATCCTCGACGTGACGCCGGAGACGGCGGTGGGAAGCACGTTTTCGGCCCTCGCGCGCCATCACCGGCTCATCGAGCTGTGGCTGCGATGTCAGCGGACGCAGGAGGAGCAGCGGGACGCCATTGAGCTGGATCACGACAAGGGGCTGTTCCTTCAGGTGATCATCACCCCCCAGCAGACGCCGGCCACGCCGGGCTATCTCGTCATCATGCAAGACCTCACCCGCATCCGCCGCCTGGAAACCATCCGCCGCGATTTTATCAGCAACGTCTCGCACGAATTGCGCACGCCGCTGGCCTCCCTCACGGCGCTGGTGGAAACCCTGCAAGAGGGCGCGATAGAGGATCCCGTCATAAGACAGCGCTTCCTCGGTCACATCGAGCGGGAGCTGACGGCGATGACCCAGATCGTGGAGGAGCTGCTGGAGCTCTCGCGGATCGAGTCCAACCGCGCACCTTTCTTCATGCAACCGACCCTCGTGGAAACCCTCGTCGCTGGGCCGGTGGAGCGCATGTTGCCGCAGGCGGAACGCGCCGGGCTGACGCTGACGGCCGAGTTGCCGGCCGACCTCCCGCCGGTGATGGCAGACGCGGAGCGCATTCAGCGAGTGATGACAAACCTGCTTCACAACGCCATCAAATTCACGCCTGCCGGCGGGCGCATCGTCGTTTCCGCGCAGCGCGAGACGGGCAAAGTCGTCATTGCCGTGAGTGACACCGGTGTGGGAATCGCCGAGGAAGATCTCTCACGCATCTTTGAGCGTTTCTACAAGGCCGATCGCGCGCGGTCGTCCGGCGGGACAGGCCTGGGACTGGCGATCGCCAAACACATTGTGCAGGCGCATCGCGGGCAGATCTGGGTGAAGAGCGTCGAGGGGCACGGTAGCACCTTCTATTTCTCGCTGCCCACCGCGTAAACGCTTTTGTCCCCCACCCCTTCTTTTACTGGGTTTTGCTGGCGAGCTGCGCCCGCCTGCAAAACCTTTTTTTATTCTTCTTTCGCTCCTCAGCGGAAACGCTGGGGGAGCGAAATTGTTTACACGACCTTAACCTGGCCTTGAAACGACGTTAAACCTTCTGTGGTAGGATGCCGTTTGTACGCGACAGCGTACGCAATTCGATTCTATTACAGAAGGAGTAAGAGACATGCGTCGTTTCTGGTTTATTACCATCGTTTTAACGCTGGCCCTGGCCGCGTGCAGCGCGCCAGCCACTCCCACGGCTGCCCCGACTCAGGCGCCCACCACAGAGGCTGCCCCGACTCAGGCGCCGGCCCCGGCCGGCCTGCTGCCCGAGGTCAACCCGCTGGAGGTGAAGGGGGACATCATCACCGCCGGCAGTTCCACGGTGTTCCCGCTCTCCGAGCGGATGGCAGAACGCTTCCGTGATGAGGGCTACAGCGGCAACATCACCATTGACAGTATCGGCTCCGGCGCCGGCTTCGAGCGCTTCTGTGTCGCCGGCGAGACCGACATCGCCAATGCCAGTCGCGCCATCAAGGATTCCGAGATCGAATCCTGCCGGGCCATTGGCCGTGAGCCGATCGAATTCCGTATCGGCACCGACGCCCTGGCTGTCGTGGTGAGCAAGGACAACACTTTCATCACCGATGCCACGTTGGAAGAGCTCGCCGCCATCTTCACTGCCGAGAAGTGGTCCGACGTGAATCCCGCCTGGCCCGACGAAGCCATCCTGCGCTTCATCCCCGGCACGGATAGTGGCACCTTCGATTACTTCGTCGAGGAAGTGTTCGAGAACGATAAGACCCCGCTGCTCAGCAGCAAGAACCTGCAGCTGAGTGAAGACGACAACATCCTGGTGCGCGGC
>JAAZNO010000313.1 GCA_012798275.1 Chloroflexota bacterium | reverse complement strand
CGTGGAAATCATCAAACGCTCGGGACGGCACCGCATGACCATGTATGCGGCAGCGCTGTCGTTTTACACGATGCTCTCAATCGTTCCCCTGTTGCTTTCGGTGCTGGCCGTGGGTAGCCTGTTTATAGACGCCGCTGAAGTGCAAAGCATCGCGTTGCAGATCCTGGAGGCCCTGCTGCCGGCGACGGTGGAGCCGGTGCGCGTCAACATTGAAAATATTCTGCGCTACCGGGGCTCGGTGGGGGCGATTTCTCTGCTGAGTACTTTCTGGTCGGCCTCGGGGATCTTCGCCACCCTCGAATCGGCGATCAACGCGGTGTGGGAACGCCCGCTCCGGCGTACCTATTGGAAGCGTCGGCTGATCGGCATCATCTCCTTGATGGGGGTCGTTGCCTGGATCATCGTGGCCTTTATCATTCAAACCTTGTGGCGTCTGCTGCCGCAGTGGTTTCCATTCCTCGGCACCCTCAACCCGTCCATTCCTCTCTGGGGGGAGCGCGGCCTGTCTTTCGCAATCATTTTGCTCTTCGACCTGTTGACCTACCGCTTTTTTCCGGCCCGACCGGTGCGCCGCCGGGTCGCCTGGATGGTGGGGCTGGGGGTTAGCGTGGCCTGGGTGGTGATGCGCGACATCTTCGCGTGGGCTTTGAGCGTGGGATTGTTGAACTACCCGCTGGTCTATGGTTCACTGTGGGTGGTGATCGTGCCCATCGTGTGGGCCTATTGGAGTTATCGAGTGCTGCTGCTCGGAGCAGAAACGCAGTCATACCTGGAGGAGCGCTATGTCGCGCAGCTGCAGGAGGAATATCAGCGTTCGGCGCTGCAGGTGACGGCGTGACTCGCGTCGCCACATTGAGAAAGTAGACAGGAGGGCAAACGATGCTCATCACGAATGCCAGAATTGCCACCTTGGGACCGGAGCCGCGTCTCATCGAGGACGGCGCTTTGTATCTTGACGGGGACAAGATTGTCGCGGTGGACACGACTGCCGCGTTGCGGGCGCGCTATCCCGAAGCGGAGTGCTTCGACGCGGGGGGACAACTGGCGTTGCCCGCGCCTCTCTGCGGTCACACGCACTTCTACGGCGCGTTTGCGCGCGGTTGGGCTTATCCCGGCCCGGCGGCCACCCGTTTTGGCGAAATCCTGGAGCGCTTGTGGTGGCGGCTGGACAAGCTGCTCACGCCGGAGGACGTGCGCTATTCCGCCCTCGTCTGTCTGGCGGACGCGATTCGCCATGGCACGACGACTCTCATTGATCATCACGCCAGTCCATTCGCCATCCCCGGCTCGCTTGATATTATCGCCGAAGAGGTGTTGCGGTCGGGCCTCCGTGCCAGCCTTTGCTACGAGGTCACCGACCGCGACGGGGAGGCGTTGGCGCAGGCCGGCCTTGCCGAGAACGTGCGTTTCCTGCGGCGGATGCAAGCCCAGCCGCACCCGCAACTGGCGGCTTCCTTCGGGCTGCACGCCTCGCTCACGTTGAGCGAGGCCACACTGGCGGCCGCCGTCGCTGCGGCCGAGGGGCTGGAGACGGGATTTCACATCCACGCGGCTGAGGGGATCGAGGACGTGGAAGATAGCCTGCGCAAATCGGGGCGGCGCGTCATCCATCGGCTCCACGCGGCGGGGATTCTGGGACCGCGCTCCATCGTGGCTCACGCCGTGCATGTGGATGAGAGCGAGATGGAGGTGCTGGCGGACACCGGGACGTGGGTCACGCATCAGCCCCGCTCGAACATGAACAACGCGGTGGGCGTCGGGCGGGTGGAACGGCTGCTCGCGCACGGCGTCAAAGTGGCGCTGGGCAACGATGGTTTCAGCAACAACATGTTCGCGGAGATGAAAGCCGCCTATCTCGTGCACAAACTGGCGCAGCAGGATCCCCGCGCCATGCCCGGCGACCTTGTTTTCCGGCTGGCGTTCGACGCCAACGCGCAGCTGGCGCGGCTCTTCTGGTCGCAGGCGACGCTTGGCGTGCTCGAACCGGGCGCGACGGCGGATTTGATCCTCGTGGATTATCATCCCATCACGCCGTTGAGCGCGGGCAACCTCCCGTGGCACTTCCTCTTTGGCTACGAGGCCTCGATGATCACTACCACCATCAGCGCGGGGCGGGTGTTGATGCGCGACCGGCAAGTGCTGACGCTCGATGAGGAGGAGATCACGGCCCGCTCGCGCGAACTGGCGGCGAAACTGTGGCAACGCGCGCTATGACCCTGTCGCAGCAGCGCGTCTGGCGCGCGAATGGGCTGTTGCTGCTCGCTGCGGTGATTTGGGGCTTTGCCTTCGTCGCGCAGCGGGTGGGCATGGAGTATGTCGGCCCGTTCACCTTCAACAGCGCGCGTTTTGCGCTGGGCGGCCTGGCGCTGTTGCCCCTGCTGGCAACGCAGCGCCGGCAGCGCGCGGAGCCGCTCCCGTGGCGGGTGTTGGCGCCGGGGGGAGTGCTGGCGGGTGTGGTGCTGTTTGCGGGCGCCTCCTGTCAGCAGCTCGGCATCGTCACGACGACGGCGGGCAAGGCGGGCTTTATCACCGGGCTATACGTAGTGCTGGTGCCTATCCTGGGACTGGCGCGCGGGCAACGGACGGGTTTGGGGGCCTGGCTGGGCGCCGGGCTGGCAGTGATCGGCCTGTATCTGCTCACCCTACCCGCCGGCTCCGCTGCTTTCCGGTTCACGGCGATGACGCCGGGCGACCTGTGGGTGCTGCTCGGCGCATGTTTCTGGGCGATTCACGTGCACCTCCTGGCGTGGCTCAGCCGGCGGGTGGATCCGCTGCCCATCGCCGTGCTGCAGTTCATGGTGACGGCGTTGCTGAGCGGCATCGCGGCGGCGCTGTTCGAAACGCCGACGCTGGCGGGCCTGCGCGAGGCGCAGTGGGCCATCCTCTACGGCGGGTTGCTTTCGGTGGGAATCGGCTACACGCTACAGGTTGTCGCGCAACGGGACGCGCATCCCACCGATGCTGCCATCATCCTGAGCCTGGAGGCGGTCTTCGCCGTAATCGGTGGCGTGGCGCTGCTCGATGAGACGTTCACCGCGCGCGGGCTGGCCGGCTGCGCGCTGATGCTGGCGGGGATGCTGGTCTCGCAGCTCGTGACCCCGGCCAGTCGTGCGCCGCAATCTTGACGTAGCATTCTCAGCCCACCAGCCGCAGGAGAGTCCCTGCGGCTGGTGTTGATAATTCCTGGTTCACGCTTCCAAATCGAACAACAAATCCGCCAGTTCCTCGAAGAGATCCTCGAGCTGCGTCGCATCTGCCTCTGCGCGCGCTGCTTCGATGTCTTCCAGGAGCATTTCGAGCTCCTCCTGTACCTTTGTTTCGAGGGCTTCATCTTCGAGCAATGCCCGAGCGCGTCCTAACAGCGCCAACTGTTCGCTGGAGAGCGCGAACAGCGTGGCCGTCCACTCCTTGGCCTTCAAAATCTCAGTCTCGTCCATGCGTTGCGCCGAAGCCTGGACGGTAATCGCCTCGCTGCGTTTGGTCACGCGGTCTTGCGCCATGACGTGCAGAATGCCGTCTACGTCCATGTCGAACTGCACGGTGACGCACGCCAGCTCGCCAGGGACTTCTGGCTTCAGGCCGGTGATCAGAAACTCTCCCAGCAGCGTGTTTTCTGAGGCAGTCGGGCGTTCTCCTTGATAGACTTTAATTTTGATGGTGTCTTGATCGGGGTACAGCGTTTGGAACACTTCGGCTTTGGAGGTCGGCACGGTAGTGTTACGCCGAATCAAGGGCTGATACCGGTCGGGGACGTAGTGTCCCAGGTGCCACTCAGCGACCTCAATGCCCAGAGAATGGGGCGTGACATCCACCAGGACGGCGTCAATGGGTTCTCCGGCAATGATGGCTGCCTGCACCCCGGCGCCTAAGGCGACCACTTCTTCAGGGTTGAGGGTCATCTGCGGCTCCAGGCCGAGCCGATTGGCTACCAATTCCCAGACGGCCGGAATCCGCGAGGAGCCGCCGACCATGAGCACTTGCTGCAAATCTGCGGTGCTTATGTCGGCATCTTCCAATACGCGGTCCACCGAGTACAACGTTTTGTCAATTAAATCGGAGATGGCCTCTACAAAGTCATGCCGGCTGATTTCGTACTCCAGGTGCAGGGGCACGCCCCGTTTTTCGGCGAGATACTCCTCCCTGACCCAGGCGAAAGGTTTGGACGAGAGCTCGATTTTCGCGTTTTCGGCTGCCCGCAGCAGGCGCGCCCAGGCGCGCCGATCCTGACGCAAGTCAATGCCGTGTTGTTCCTCGAAGGCCTTTGCCAGGATGATCGCCAATCGCTCGTCGAAGTCGTCGCCGCCCAGGTGGGTATCTCCATGACTGGCCCGCACTTCGACCACGCCATCCATCATCTCCACCAGCGAGACATCAAAGGTGCCGCCGCCCAGGTCGTAGACCAACGCCAGCTGCTCCTGGCTTTTGTCGAGGCCATAGGCCAGCGCTGCGGCGGTCGGTTCGTTGATGATGCGCCGCACGTTGAAGCCCGCGATCTCGCCCGCATCGCGGGTGGCCTGGCGGGCCGTGTCGGAAAAATATGCCGGCACGGTGATCACCACTTCGGGGACTTCCGTGCCCAGGTTGCGTTCTGCAATCTGTTTGAGCTCCCGTAGAATGAAGGCGGAGATCTCCGCGGGCGTGAACTGACGTCCGGCGAGGGTGACGCGCTCTGCCGTTCCCATTTTGCGCTTGATGGAGCGCACGGTGTTTTCGGGATTGAAGATGTATTGGTTGCGCGCGGGAGTTCCCACCAGCCATTGCTGCTCGGCGCTATACGCTACCATCGAAGGAATGATACGTTCTGCGCCATGGGGCAGGATGTGCGGCATTCCCTCTTTGACAATGGCTACGGCGGAGTTTGTCGTTCCGAGATCGATACCCACGATGGGCGTATTCACAAATTTACCTCCTCAAAAGCCAGACTGGTTCATGCCAGCGGCGGAAAACTTGAGTTGTCAGGGCGCGCGGGCTTGTAGACCACCACCTCGGCAAAACGCAGGACGGCTTCTGCCGTGCAATAGCCGCGACGTTCTTCGGCGACGATACGCCCGGGTTCTGTCGCGCCTTCTGTCGTCGTTGCCACGACAACGTGCCGGTAGGGATCGAAGAGCTCTCCCACCGTAGGGATGGGGGTGACCCCCTCGGCCTCCAGCAGCGCCAGCAACCGCTCACGGAGGAGTTGCAGCCCTTCCAGCCAACCCGCCAGCATGGCGCGGTCGGCCGGCGAGACCAGCTGCGCTTGCTCTGGCGTGAGATTGGGAACTGTCGCGGCCAGATCCCGGCGCCGCAGATAGCGCTCGCCGCTGCTGATCGCGTGATCCAGCCCGTCGAGCACCGGCAGCAACGCCATCAGCCATTCGCGGTGCGCGGCCGTTACCTGCGCTTGCACCAGCTGTGGTATGGCGACCTGCAGCTGTCGTTGCTGCTCCTCCAGGAGTTCCACGGCTTTGGCCAGGTGCCCGGCCTGTTCCGCCGCCAGGGTGTTGGCTTTGAATTGCGTTTTGCCCAGCTTATGGATTTCTTGTTCCAGCTGGGCCAGGCCATCGCCCCCGGTTTTGGCAGTCGTGTCGGTCTCGATACCTTTTTCTATCCGCTGAAGTAATTCGGCCAGCGTCGTCCACACAGCACGATGCTCATTCATAGCTTAACCGGTTTGAAATCGTCTTTGAAATCCGTGCGGCCCAGATCGCCATATTGCTGGAGGGTGTGCCAGACATCTTCGACATGGATGTCAAGATCGAATTTGCGTCGGCGCCTGCGCGGCTCCCACGGCAAAGGCGGTTGGAAGAGGAACAGATCGGTTTCGGCCTGCGCTTCGGCGCTGCGTAATTTCTCGTAGGCCGCTCGAAGCAATTTGAAGGCTTCGGGCTGCTCTTCAGGTGGATACTGGCGCACCAGTGCAAAATAAGCGCGCTTGACTTCTCGCACGGATGCCCCCCGCTGCAGGCCCAGGACGGCATAGGGGTCGGCGCTGTGCAAATCGGGCTGCAACTCGGGCCTGGAAGGTGCTCCGTCAGGTACCTCGGTCATTTTCGCTATTTCATTCATCTCAGAAATCGCCCCCAAAATCCTCATCAAAATCTTCGTCGGGAGGGAAGTCGGGAGGGAAAAAGGAATCGCCGCCTGGAAATGGCATGGTCAACAACATGTTCAGCAAAGCCGGCGGTATGTCTAGGAGCTCCCGAGCTCGGGCCAGCTTTCCTAGCAAATCCGGATCCTGTTCGCGGCGCGCAATCTTATCCGCCTCACGCCAGTGTTTACGGGCTTCGGTGGTTTTACCCTGACGCAGGGCTAACAACATGAGCCCCAGATGGGCTTCTGCCGCCGGCTCGCCAGCGCTGAGCGCACGCTCCAGATACACCTGCGCCTCCGTGTAGGCCGGGGAATTGAGGAGTAGGTTCCCAATCGTAAGATTCAACGGCGTCTTTGAAGGAGCTTTGAAAGTGACCCGCTCTATTACTTTTTGCAGCAACGCACTTTTACCCATGAGAATTAGCCGCTGTGCCAGCTGGATATAGAAGCCAGAGGAAATTGAAGGCCGCGACCCTTCAATTTCTTCTAGCGTGCTCCAAAACTGGGCTTCTGACACTTCCGCCAGCTGAATTTCACAGATGAAGGCGAGCGTCTCCTCATTGTCACCGGCGCGTTCAAGCGCTCTTTTCATGTAGGCCTGCCCCTCGGCAGTGTGTTTCAAATGGAGATGTGCGCCGCCCAAGGAAGCTAAAATGCTGGCATTGTCGGGCTGAAGGCGGAGGGCTTTGTCATACAACTCGGCGGCCACTTCCGGCTGCATTCCTATTCTGAACTGGGCTTGTTCGACATAGTAATTTACGAGCTCACTCCGCGCGATTTCGTTTTGGGGGTCCACCTGTAACGCCCGCAGCCAATACTGCTCTGCCAGCCCGATGTCCCACCAGTAGCCGCCCTCGACGATTGCCTCAGCCATTTTCAGCAACGCTGGAATGTAGTCGGGGTTCTTTTCCAGAATCCGCTGCAGTTCATTTTCGGCTGCCCACAGCCGGCCATCATCGAGCAGGCCCTCTACGAGCATCATGCGCGTCTCCAGGTTGTCCGGATCCCACTTGACGGCGGTCCGATATACCTGTAAGGCGGCGTCGTATTCTTCGGCCTTGACGTAGGCCTCGGCGGCGCGCCGCCAGAGACGGGCGACTTGTGCATCGGAAATGGCATCGGGATGGTCGGTCCGTCGTGGACGTCGGCGCAGCGCCTCGCGCCAGGCTTCGGCTGCCGCAAGGAAGTCTTCCGCCCGTTCGCAGGCCAGCGCGCGATTGTAGGCCAGACGGAAACTGTCTTCCCCCACCTGCGTGGCTTTTTCCCAATCGCGTTGGGCCACGCTCCACTGACCGGCTTGCGCGGCCTGATACCCGTGACGTTGATAGAGATACGAGAGCAACTCCCGCAGCGATTTCTCCGTCGGTCGGTACTGAAGCGCTTCCTCAGCGGCGCTCAAGGCGCTGTTAATGTCTCCTGCCTGCGTGGCATCCTCTGCGAACCGCTGCAGCGCCTCGGCTAGATTGTCCCGGAGATGGGCGGTGTTGACGCCGGCTGCCGCGGCGGTGCGCCATTCCTCTATCGCCAGGGGCCAATCTTCAGCGTGTGCGGCGAGGACGCCCAAATAGTAGTGCGCCAGGGCAGCTTCCATCGGCGAGCCCGGCGCCATGAGGGTTTGTTGCAGCAGCTCCCGCGCCGTCTCCAATTCTCCCCGATCTAGCGCCACCAGGCCGTGCCAGAAAGCCGGAGCATGGGCCGAGAGCGTGTACGGACGTCGTCGAAAGGCGGTGGCATCTTGTAACCTGGCGCGTTCTTCAGGGGTAAGGGTGGCCCAAACGGCATCCGCGGCGGGATCCTGGCCCTGTTGCAACAAGGCCAGTGCTAAAGGGTAACCCGCCCGGCTGGCAAACTCGCCTGTCCTCTGATGGGCCGAACGGTAAGCCGCGATTGCGGACTCCAGATCGCCCTGGCGGTGCGCTGCCAACCCCAGGTGAAAATGATACCGCGCCTCCCCGGGGGCCAGTTCGATGGCGCGGCGCAGGTCCTTCAATGCTGCCTGGACATCCGCCGATTGCGACTTGCGATAAAAACCCTGGATGCCGCGCCGGAAATAGGCCTCGGCCAGCGCCTCGGTGGGCAGTTTGGCCGGTACCTGTCGCCCTGCCTTTTCCCACCTCTCGATGGCGCGAGTATAATCCCCAATTTTGAAAGCCTGTAGGCCATTGAGGCGCAGAGCATCGGCGCTCTGAGCGCTGCTTTGCTTCTGTTTTGAACGTTTTCCCATTCTGTGTCTGTTGCCTTATCCGTGCGACATATTTCTTGATGCAACCGCCTTTTGCCGATCTCCCCATCAAGAACCTTTCAGTCTCTATGTGGTCACCTGGCTATGGTGAAGTCCGCTGCAGCGGATAGTCGTCATTGTGCTGTCCGCGCTGACTTCAAAGCTCCTTCTTTAGTTGCCGGATAACAGGTTAAACCAGTTCGTCCACAAATTCTATTATACCATAACCGTGAATACCCAGCTGGCCGCTGAAGTGTGTTGGATGCACTTTATGAGGGGATGGTTATATTCGAAGAAGACGCCATGTGCTGGTGCCCACTATGCAAACATCAGAATGTGAGTGGTGAGTCGTAACCCGTAGGCGGAGACTGCGACAGCTCTCGACTCACGGCTCACTGATTCCTGTTTTCGAAGCCGGAGGCTGTGTGAGCCGGGCGCCCGGCTCACACAGCCCTGTGCTGAGAGGTTAGAATTCGGTCTTGCCGGTGAACCGGAACTGCGTGAGCTGCAGCGCCGGATTGCGCGTGAAGCCCCCGTAAGCCGGTTCGCGGTGCAGCGTGTCGCCGACAGCGACGACGTTTTGCAGCGCCTCGACGTAGCTCTGCGTGAAGCGCAGGTTCTTCACCGGATAGGCGATCTCGCCGCCCTCGATCCAGAACGTCCCATCGCGGGTCAGTCCCGTGACGACCACCTCGCGCGGATGGACGGTGCGGGTGTAGTTGAAGCGCGTCACGTACAGCCCCTGCTCGACGGTAGCGATCAGTTGCTCGATGGGCGTGTCCCCTGCCTGCAGGGTCAGGTGCATCGGGAACATCGCCCGGCCCATCGCCGAACCGGGCGCGAAGGGATTGATGGGAGGCGTCCCGTGTCCCGTGGCAGGATGCCCGGTCCGCGCCGCCCATTGGCGGTTGTAGTACGCATCGCCTACCACCCCCTGGCGGATGAGGGCGAGCGGCTGACGTGGTGTGCCCTCAAAATCGAAGGCCATGGGCCAGTGTTCCGGCGCGGCGGGGTCATCCACGAGGGTGATGGCCGGGGAGAACAGCGCCTGCCCCTGTCGTCCACTCATCCACGAGGATCCCTCGGTCACGCTCATCCCGTTCGCGCCGCTGCCGATGAAAGCGACGAGGTCCTGAGCGGCGGAGGCTTCCAGCACCACGGGGTACTCACCGGGCGGAATGTCCCGCGGATTTTGAGACGCGAGCGCCTTATCCACGGCGATTTTTCCCCACTGTGCGACGGGGATTTGCTCTACCTGCCAGGCAGCGTCCGCGGCGTAGCCGGAGCCGGTCTCGGTCATGGCAACGATAGTCAATTCGGCCAGCGTGAGCGGCTGCCAGGCAAAAAGCCCGTGGCTCGTGGCGATGGCCCACTGATAGCAGCTGGTGCTGAACGCGCCCGAGGCCACGGTGCCCCGGTCCACTGCATAACGGAGCACCTCGCCAACGGCGCGGGCGCGGAACTCCGGCGTGGCGGCTGCCGTGGCCTCATCGAAGGCCTGCCGTCCCGCCGGGAACTCTGCCGGCGGCGCGAAGCCGGGGAAGTCGGGATTTTCCGGTTGCAGGCGCGCCAGCATGGCGGCCTGTTCGAGCAGCCGGTCGAGAGCGGCGTCGCTCAGGTCGCTGGTCGCCGCCATCCCCACCCGTTTGCCGAAGGCCACGGACACCACGAGGCTGAAATTCGTCTCCGCCACGTTCTGGTGGATTTCATTGTTCGCAAAGCGCGTCAGAGCTTCGTCCAATCCCAGGAAGAGCACTTCGGTCTCGTCGCCGGGCGAGCGGCTGATCACGCGCTGGAGCAAAGTTTGGATGTCGTGTTCGTTGAGCATGTCGTTGTTCCTCCTTGCCTATTTCATCACACCCACGCGGACGTTGCGGAAGCGCGCCGGCGCCGCGCCGTGACCGGTGTGGGCCGTCTGTGAGGGCTGCCCCTTGCCGCAGTTGGGGACGCCCCACACGCCCCAGTAGTTGGCGTTGCAGATGGCGTCGCACGAGCCCCAGAATTCCGGCGTCATTCCGGTATAGGTGGCGTTCTTGTAGAGCTTGCCGCGTTTGCCGTTCTTGATCTCATAAGCCAGCTCGGTTCCAAAGAGGAAGTTGAGCCGCAGATTGTCAATGGACCACGACTTATTGGTCTCCATGTAGATGCCCTCATCGGTGTCGGCGATGAGATCTTCTAACTCCCAGGTCCCCGGTTCCAGGTTGATGTTGGTCATGCGGATGATGGGGAGGCGATTCCAGCCCGAAGCGCGCATCGCTCCGCCGGAGCGTGCCAGGGAGGGATCCTCGCCGCGCAGTTGGGCCAGCTGGGTCGCCGTCTCTCGCGAGGTGAGGTAGCCCACGAAACGCCCCTCGCGGACGAGCGGCACGCGCTGCGCCGGGACGCCCTCATCGTCATAGCCGAAAGTGCCCAGGCCGCGTGGGGTCGTCGCGTCGGCGGTGAGGTTGACCAGCTCGGAGCCGTAGCGGAAGACGCCCAGTTTTTCCGGCGTGAGGAAACTGGTACCGGCGTAAGCGGCCTCGGTGCCGAAGACGCGA
The DNA here is from genome assembly GCA_012798275.1 of Chloroflexota bacterium. GTDB lineage: Bacteria > Chloroflexota > Anaerolineae > B4-G1 > SLSP01 > JAAZNO01. The sequence continues at coordinate 1,189 of JAAZNO010000313.1, read as the reverse complement.
TCCAGCTCCGTGGGATGCCCGCACGACTCGTGAACCTGCAATCCCAGCTGGGTCCGGTCGAGGATCAGCGTGGTTACCTTGCTGGGACATTGTTCCGCGCTGAGGAGGGCCACGGCCTCAGCGCCGACTCGCGACGCGTGGCCCGGAAAATCCAGCCGCTGGATGAATTCCCATCCCTCGGCGTGTTGATCGCGGAAGACGTTGGGATAACTGCGGCGTTGCACCTCGCCGTTGGCGATGGCGAGCGCCATGATCGCGCCGCCCGTTTCGACGAGCTCCTGTTCGATGGTCGCCCCTTCGGTGCTGGCGAAGTATTGCTGCTTGCGCAGACAGACCAGGTGTCCATTCGTCACTTTGACACCGGCCTCAGCGCGCATCAGCTGATCGGCTTCCAGCAGCAGCGCGATTTTGTCCTCGATGGGCACGCTGAAGGGGTCAATCTCAAGGGGTGTGCGGTAGACCGCCTGATGGACTTCCGCCGGGCCGAGGAACACCCGGTGCTGTTGGAAGAGCGCGCTGGCGCGGGCGATGGCGATCGCTTCCGCCGTGACGCGCTCCACCTCTTTGCGGGTCAGCAGGGCGCTTGAAGCAAATCCCCAGGCGCCGTCCACGAGCACCCGCACGCCAAAGCCGGCGTTTTCCAATTCGCCGACTTCTTCGACGACGCCGTTGCGCACGCCCACACTCTGCTCGCGCGTGGTGAGGATGCGGACATCGGCGTAAGCTGCTCCCAGCAGCTGGGCCCGGTTAAGGGCTAAGGCAAGCAGATCTTTCAAGGTGCACCTCCGTTGATGAACATGCTAGGTCAAGATAGTTGCCTGGGCTAATCAATTTCTATCATAGCATGAATTTTCAAAAGGGATAGTGCAATCTCCTCGGAAAATAGAGAGCAGTGAGCCGTGAGTCGAGATCTGTCGCAGCCTTCGATCACAACTCACAACTCACATGGTAACTGTTCAGCCACTGACTAAAAACGCAATATCTCGTGGCAACTGCTGAAGATTAAGAGTCAATTTTTGTCCCCTCTTGCTCCTTTCCCGCGCTCGCGGGGAGAAGGGGCACTTTTAGAGAGAGGTGAAAATCACAGGTCACAAAGGTTCATCTGCACAGGTGAGAACAGTCAACACTGTTCTCATTATAGGGGCAATACCTGAAAGTGCGGCCAGACAATTGGAGTATTCTGTGAACT
>JAAZNO010000312.1 GCA_012798275.1 Chloroflexota bacterium | reverse complement strand
CTGGCGAGCGCCGTCATCGCGGATCCCACCCTCACCGTCGGGTGGGTGGATGCCATCGCCGTCGCGCCGGAAGTCCAACGCCAGGGCCTCGGCAGCGCCCTGCTCAGCTGGGCCGAAGCCTGGCTGCGCGACCATGGCTGCACGCAAGTCCGGATCGGCGGCAGCCTGCGCCCCTTCGTCCCGGGGCTGCCCGTGGAACTCGGCCCCCTCCCTCAGGAATTTTTCGCCCGGCGAGGCTACCACGAAGAGGGCAGCGAATGGGACGTGGCCCGCGACCTGCTAGCTTACCCCGATCCGCCTCTGCCGGCCGGCGCCCCGTCCCTCCGCCCCGTGGAGAGCGCGGCAGAACAACAGGCCCTGCTTGATTTCCTGAGTCGCGAATTCCCCGGCCGCTGGCACTTCGAATGCCAGGAGTTCTTCCGTGAAGGCGGACGCGCGACGGATTGGCTGCTCCTGTGGCCCGCAGAGGCCGAACAGCCTGCCGGATTCTGCCAGATCACCCTGGAGGATTCCCTCCGCCCCATCGAGCGCTTCTATCCGCACCGCCTGCCGCATCCGTGGGGACAGTTCGGCCCGCTCGGCGTGGCGCGAGAGGCACGCGGCAAAGGCTACGGCGCGGTCGTCGTGGATGGCGCGGCCCGGCACCTCAAACGCCTGGGGGTGCGCGGCTGCGTGATTGACTGGACCGATCTGGTGGCTTTCTACGGCAAGTTTGGCTTCACGCCCTACCGGCAGTACCGCGTGCTGGTAAAAAGCGTCAAGGGGTGATAGAAAGCGCACCCGCCTTTTCGCTTTCTCGCCTTTTCGCAAAGGATAACCATGGATTTCAACGCCATTCACTCGCTACTGACCCGCGCTGTGGAAACGGTGACGCCGGCCGCGCAGCTCGTCGTGCGGCAACATGGCGACGTGCAACTTGAGGCCGCCTATGGCTGGCTCGATCCCGAAACGCGCCGGCGGCCGACCCAGCCAGACACGTTGTTCGACATGGCCTCGGTGAGCAAACTCTTCACCGTCGCGGCGTTCATGACCCTGGTGGAAACAGGTCGCGTGGCGCTGGATCAACCTGTCCGCACGGTGCTGCCCGAGTTCGACGGGCCGCGTCCCATCCAGCCCTACGAGGATCCCCTCAAGCCCGGCGCCCTCGTCGAAGTGCAGCGCGGTTCCCTCACAGCAGACGCGGGCGCGGTCACCTTTCGGCGCCTGCTCACCCACACCTCGGGATTGCCCGCCTGGCGTCCCCTCTGGCAGCAAGCGGACGCCGCAGCCGCGCGGCGCATGGCCCTCGAAACCTTTTTCGCATATCCGCCAGGAACGCGCATCGTCTACAGCGACATCGGGCTGATCCTCCTGGGGATGAGCCTCGAGCGCCTCACCGGGCAGCGCCTCGACGTCGCCGTCGGCGAGCGCGCGATCGCGCCGTTGGGCCTCACCCACACCGGCTATCTGCCGCTGCCGGTTGATCCCTGCCAACAGCTGCCTGCCAACATCGCTCCCACCGAGCTCTGCGCCTGGCGTGGGCGCCGCATCGTCGGCGAAGTTCACGACGAGAACGCCTGGCGGCTGGGCGGAATCGCCGGACATGCCGGGATCTTCTCCACCGCGGCGGACATCGCCGCTTTTGGACAATGTTTTCTCGACCACGGGACGCCGATCCTGCGCGCGGAGACTGTTTCCGAAATGACCCGCGTCCAGGCGGAATTCGAGGGCCTGCGTCGCGGGCTGGGCTTTGCCCTGTGGAGCGCCGATCCAGAGGCCAGCAGCAACCCCTTCAGCCCGCGCACCTTCGGGCATACCGGCTTCACCGGCACCTGCCTGTGGGTGGATCCAGAACGCGACCTTGTCGTCGCCTTCCTCACCAATGAAGTCTATCACGGCCGCGAGGGGCGCGGCATCGGGCCGTTGCGCGTGGCGCTGCATCGTCTCATCGTCCAGGAAGTTGACATGTCCCTCCGGCGCACCGTCGGGAATGAAAATGTGAGTTCGGCTGAGGATGGAATCCCAGCCTGACACGAGCCAACCGCTCTGATTCGTGAAATTCATGCCCATTCGGGGCCATTTTCGAAGGAGACGCCATGTGCTGGCGCACATCATCCAAAAATGAAAATGTGCGGTCATTGTTCAGCCTGGCGTCAGGTAGCTCGACGGCGATGGATGAACCTTGGTGAACTGTAGCTTTTGCCCCACCCCCTGCCCCCTCCCCAACGGCGCATACGCCGTTGGGGAGGGGGAGAAAAAAATTGGGTTTTTGCAGGCGGGCGTAGCCCGCCTGCAAAAACCAACAAAAAAAAGTTTCCCTTCCCCCCGCGCAGCGCGGGGGGAAGGGAAAGGGATAGGGGGCAAAAATTGATTCTCAATCTTCAGTAGCCGCCAGGAAATCTTCCGTTTTTTAGTCAGTGGCGGTACCTTTGTCACGCAAGTAATTTTTTCGCTGATTCGCTGATTCGCTTTTTCGCTGATTCGCTAAGGAGTTCGGTTCCATGATCGTCATCGGTTTGATGTCCGGCACGTCCGCCGACGGCATTGACGCCGCGGTCGTCCACCTCGAGGGCGCGCCACCCGCATTAACCTGGGAACTGCTCGCCCACGTCCAAACGCCGCATCCGCCGACGCTGCGCGAGGCCATTTTTGCCGGCTTTCGCCCGGAAACGGCCACCGTCGAGCACCTCTGCCGGCTCAATTTTGCATTGGGACGGGCCTTCGGCGCGGCGGCCCTGGAAGCGCTCGCCGTTGCTGGACTGACGCCGCAGCAAGCCGATCTCATCGGCAGCCATGGGCAGACCGTGTGGCACATCCCCACCGGCCCAGAGGCCTCGACGCTGCAGCTGGGCGAACCCGCCATCATCGCCGAGATAACGGGGCTGCCGGTCGTCAGCAACTTCCGCACCCGCGACATGGCCGCCGGCGGGCAAGGCGCGCCCCTCGTCGCCTACGTGGACGTCTTGCTGCTGAGCCATCCCACCCGCCATCGCGCCGTACAGAACCTTGGCGGCATCGCCAACGTCACCTACCTCCCGCCGCTGAACGTTCAGCCGTCGGAAAACAGCGAGCAAACCCAAAACTTAGCACCTCCCCTCCTCCCCCGCCCCCTTGCTCCCTTGCTCCCCTGCGCCTTCGACACCGGCCCCGGGAACATGCTCATAGACGATGCCGCCCGGCGCGCCACAGATGGGATGTGGACTTACGACCACGACGGCGTGCTCGCCGCTTCCGGGCACGTGCATGCCGCCCTGCTTGCCGAGCTGCTCGCCGATCCCTACTTTCAGACGCCGCCCCCCAAGACCACCGGCCGCGAGCGCTTCGGCGCTCCATTCAGCGCCCAGCTGTGGGCGCAAGCGCGGCAACAGGGAATACGCCCCGCCGACATCGTCGCCACCGTGACCGCCCTCACGGCCACGAGCATCGCCCGCGCCTACCGTGACTTCCTGCCGCATTTTCCCGACGAGGTCATCGTGAGCGGCGGCGGCGCCTCCAATCCCACCCTCCTCGCCCTGCTCCAGGAACAGCTCCTGCCGGCGAAGCTCCTCCGCTCCGACGAAATGGGGCTGCCGGCTGCCGCCAAGGAAGCCATCGCCTTCGCCATCCTCGCCTATGAGACCTGGCACGGGCGTCCCGGCAACCTGCCTGCCGCCACTGGCGCGCGCCGCCCTGTCGTCTTGGGAAACATCACCCCGAAGTAGGGAGTAGAAAGTAGAAAGTAGAAAGTAGAAAGTAGGGAGTAGAAAGTAGGGAGTAGAAAGTAGGGAGTAGAAAGTAGGGAGTAGAAAGTAGGGAGTAGAAAGTAAGGAAGTAGGAAGTGGAAGCGACGTCAAAAGCAACTCGTAACTCGTAACTCGCAACTCGCAACTCGTAACTCGCAACTCACAACTCGCAACTCGCAACTCGTAACTCGTAACTCGTAACTCGCAACTCACAACTCACAACTCACAACTCGCAACGCTAAGGAACGTGCATGAACAATCAACAGCCAGACTCCCCCACCCTCACCGAAGCGCGCAACCCGGCGACCGTGAATATTGACCTTGTCCCCACGCTGGAAATGGTGCGCATGATCAACACCGAGGATCGGCACATTCCGGAGGCTGTCGCGGAGGAATTGCCGCACGTCGCCGCCGCGATTGACGCCATCGCGGAGCGCATGCAGGCGGGCGGACGGTTGATCTACATCGGCGCGGGGACATCGGGACGGCTGGGAGTCCTCGATGCGTCGGAATGCCCTCCCACCTTCGGCACCCCGCCGGAACTCGTCGTCGCCCTCATCGCGGGCGGGACGCGAGCCATCACCACCGCCGTGGAAGGTGCCGAAGATGACGCCGCCGCCGGCGCTCAAGACATCAGCGCCCTGAACGTCGGCCCGCAAGATAGCGTCGTCGGCATCGCCGCGAGCGGCCGCACGCCCTACGTCCTCGGCGGCCTCGCCGAAGCGCGCCGCCGAGGGGCGCTGACCATCGGCCTGGCCTGCACTCACGCCGCTGAGCTCGAAGCGCTGGTGAGGGTGGCCATCACCCCCATCGTCGGCCCGGAGGTCATCAGCGGCTCCACCCGCCTGAAAGCCGGCACGGCCCAGAAAATGGTGCTCAACATGCTCTCCACCGGCGTGATGATCCGGCTGGGCAAGACCTTCAGCAATCTCATGGTGGATGTGCAACCCACCAACGCCAAACTCCGCGAACGCGCCTGGCGCATCGTCCGCGAGGCCTGCGCCTCGATGGGCCAGGAGCTCAGCGCTGAAGCGACCTGGACGCTCCTGGATCGCTGCAATGGTGAGGTCAAAACCGCCATCGTCGTCGGCCTCACCGACGTGTCCCCCGACGAGGCCCGCGCCCGCTTGCAGGAAGCCCGCGGCAGCGTGCGGCGTGCGCTCATGCAGGAAAAGGCCGCGCCGTGAGCCCATCACCGGGCCCTTCCCCGTTCCCCGTGCTCCTCGGCGTAGACGGCGGCGGGAGCAAGACCCTGGCCCTGGCGGCGGACCTTCAGGGTCACGTGCTGGGACGCGGCCTTGCCGGACCCTCCAATTATCACGCCGTCGGGTTGGAGGCAGCGACAGCGGCGCTGGAGACTGCCATCGTCGCCGCGTTGGAAGCGACGCAGCTCCCGTCCGCAGCCATCTCCATCGCAGCGCTCTGCCTGGGACTGGCCGGCATGGGTCGCCCCGAAGATCGCGCCGTGATGCAGACCTGGGCCGCGGAGCGCTTCCCCGGCGCGACGGTCGCCGTCGTCACCGATGCGCAGCTGGTGCTGGCGGCGGGAACGCCGGCAGGATGGGGCCTCGCTCTGATCAGCGGCACCGGCTCGCTGGCCTACGGCGAGGACGCTGCCGGACACAACGCCCGTGCCGGGGGCTGGGGGTATCTCCTGGGGGACGAGGGCAGCGGCTACGCGATCGGCCTGGCGGCGCTGCGCGCCATCGCCCGCGCCGCCGATGGACGCGGGCCGCAGACCGCCCTCACCGCTGCGGTGCTGGCCCAGTGGGGACTGTCACAGCCACAGGATTTGATCCGTCATGTCTACCGACCGGAGCTCGGGCGGAGCGAGATCGCCGCGCTGGCGGCGCTGGTAGAGGCTGCCGCTGCGCATGACGCCGTCGCGCACGCCATCATCCAAGAGGCCGGGCGTGAGCTGGCGCTGATGGTGCAGGCGGTCGCCCGGCAACTGGCCTTCAGCGGTGCAGTCCCCTGCGCCGTGGCCGGCAGCGTCCTGGTCAAAGGGCCAGCCGTCGTTACCGCTTTCCGCGCAGCTGCGGTAGAATGGGGGTTACGGCTGGAGCCGTTCACG
>JAAZNO010000311.1 GCA_012798275.1 Chloroflexota bacterium | reverse complement strand
TGGACGGTCCCCTACGGCACCTTGCTCTCGAAGGTGTGGGGATACGAGTATAAGGATGCTCTCTCCTATCTGCGGTTGTACATCAACTACCTGCGGGAACACATCGAGCCCGATCCGGCGCACCCCCAATACATCTTCACTGAACGCGGGCTTGGCTACCGCTTTGTGGATTTTCGCCACGGGGAGCCCGGCCGGAAAGATTGAGCCTCCTGCGGGGTCGCCTGACCTCGCTGGCGTTAATGCTTTTCTAATATGCTTGTGGTATAGTCAGGCCGAATTGGAGTTTGGAGCAAGGAGGCTATCTTATGCTATGGGATCCATTGTATTTGGTTTTTGCGTTGCCGGCGTTCTTGCTGGCAATGATCGCGCAATTCAGGGTGCAGAGTGCCTATCAACGGTATCTGCGGGTGCCCAATCGCCGGGGGATCAGCGGAGGAGAGGCCGCCTCATTGCTGATGCGCGCTGCCGGCGTTAATGTGGGCCTCGAGCAAATCCCCGGCACACTTTCGGATCATTACGATCCCCGCAAAAAAGTGCTGCGGCTCTCACAGGGCGTGGCAGCGCAGCCCTCCGTGGCGTCGGTCGCCATCGTGGCGCACGAGATCGGCCACGCCCAGCAGGATGCGGAGGCTTACCAGCTGTTGCGACTGCGCACCGGCCTGGTGCCTCTCGTCAATTTGACTTCCTGGCTGGGACCGGCGCTGTTTTTGCTGGGTTGGCTGCTGCAGGCTAACGCGCTACTGACGCTGGGAATCTGGACTTTTGCCGGCGCGGTCGTTTTCGCCCTCGTGACCCTGCCCGTGGAGTTCAACGCCAGCCATCGCGCCATGGCTCTCCTGGAGCAGAGCGGCGTGCTCGTCAGTGATGAGGAAGTGCGCGGCGCGAAGTCCGTGCTGAATGCGGCCGCGCTTACCTATGTCGCGGCTCTAGCACAGGCCCTTTCCACCTTCGCCTATTACCTCTTCCGTTTTGGCGGTGGGCGTCGCCGCGATTAAGGGCCTTTAGGGTAACTCGCCTCGCTGGCAGAAGCGCTTCCGCCAGCGAGGATTGTGTTGTCTCTGGTAGCGTTTCATCCACACTCAGGAGGTTCCAATGGCAGTGAAGTTGATGATCCCCGGCCCGGTAGACATTCCTGAAGAAGTACGTGACGCGATGGCGGTGCCGGCCATGCCCCATTACGGCGACGCCTGGATACGCCTTTACGGCGAGACTCAGGAGATGGCGAAGCGGGTCTTTGGCACGCATAACGATCTGTACATCATGCCGGGTCCCGGCACGATGGCCTTGGAAGCGGCCCTCGGCAGCGCTTTGGAACCTGGTGACACCATCTTGATCCCCTCCAATGGCTTCTTCGCCGAGCGGCTTCAGACAATGGCTAAGGGATTGGGCCTGCAGGTGTTGTCTTTGACCTTCCCGCTTGCGGAACCCATCACCGCTGAGCCGGTGGAGGTCGCGCTGCGGGAACACACGGAAGTCAAGGCGCTGGCTATCGTCCATCATGAGACCTCCACCGGCGTCCTCAATCCCCTGCAGCGTGTGCTGGAGGTGGCGCGCGCGCACGGTGTCCTGACCGTGGTGGACGCGATTTCATCCCTGGGGGGCGTGCCTCTTCCCGTGGACGAGTGGGGCGTGGATTTCTGCGCCACCGTGGCGAATAAAGCGCTGGAGACGCCTCCCGGGGTGGCGTTGCTTTCCATCAGCCCCGAGGCGTGGAAGGCGATTGAGGCCCGGCAGGCGCCCCGAGGGTGGTATCTCGATCTGAAAACGTGGCGCTGGTACATGGAGAACTGGGGGAGCTGGCATCCCTCGCCAGTGACCATGCCCACCAGCAACATCAACGCCCTGCACACGAGCCTGATGGCCTTGCTCGAAGAAGGCCTCGAGACGCGCTATGCCCAGTACCGCGCTGCTGCCGTCGCGACGCGCGCGGGCCTGCGCGCTCTGGAATTCCCGATGTTCACGCCGGATGAGTGGGCCTCGCCGCTGATGACCGCTTTCTGTATGCGTCCCGCTGTGGACGCCGACAGCTTGCAGCAAGCGTTGTTGCGCGACTCCGGTGTGATGATTTCGGGCGGCCTTACCGAGCTGCACGGCAAGATCCTCCGCGTCGGGCACATCGGCCTGGCGCGACGGCGGGATTACGTCGTCGCCTTCCTGCTTGGCGTTGAGGATTACCTGCGCCAGACCGGCGTGGCGGTCGCGCCAGGGCAAAGCCTTGGTGCTGTAGCGCAGCTCAAGTGAGAGGAGAGCCGTGTGGCGCCTGCCTCACGGCATCCACGGTTTGAAGGTGGGGGTGGGGGCCGGCAGCGGGCAGCGCTGCGCTTCTTCGACCAGCTCCGCAGCGGCGGGATAGGGCGTCGCCAGCAGGCGCAGCAGGCTCAGCGCTTCGTCGCAGCGGCGCAGGTCGAGGTAGGCGCGCCCTAGCGCCAGGCTCACATCGCGGACGGGGTCGCTGCTGGCGAGAAACAGGCTCTGATCGCCTCGCGAGAGCAGCGCGCTGGCGGTTTCCAGGGCGATGACCGCGTTTTGGGCCTGGTTCAGTGCGAGGTAGACCCGTCCCAGCGTGTACCATAGCACACCGGGCGAGTCGGTGTTCATCCGCAGGAGCAGCAATTCCAGCGCCAGCTGGGGATAGCCCGTCGCCAGCAGGGCTTCGGCGCGGTAGTAGGTGGCGTCAGGAGCGTCGAAATGCGTGACCAGATAGCTCTGAGCCAGCTGGCTCAGAGCTTCTTTGTCGCCTGTCTCCAGCGCGAGGCGCCAGCGCGCGGGAAAGAGGTCTTCTGCCAGCGCCGGATCGAGCGTTTCAGCCGTGTGAAGCGCGGCCTGCGCCGTCTCCAGATCCCCCAGCCGTTGGGCGATGACTCCCGCCAGCAGCCAGGCTTCCGCGTCCTGCGGATCGAGGCGCAACGCCGCATTGGCGCGCTCCGCGGCCAGTTCCAGCGCCCCCTGGCGTAAGGCGAGACGCGCGCCCTCTCGCTGTATGACCGCCTGCGGCGCGGCATCCTCCGGCGCGAGCTGCCGCGCCGCTTCCCAGGCGGCCTCGGCATCGGCAAGGGTGGCGTCTTTGAGGAGCTCCAGGTAGAAACTCACTGGTAGCGCGGTCGGCGTCGGCGCGCGGGTGGGGAGGGGCAGGGGAGACGTCGTGAGGGCAGCCGGCGTTGGCGCGCCTTGCGTGGCGCAGCTCGCGAGGGTTATGGCGAGAACGAGAAGGCTCACGCGCTTCGACAAGGGGGTGCAGCAGGATCGGCGGTACATTCGTCCATCTCCGTGAAATCCGTGTTCATCTGTGAGCCATTTTCTGTGAGCTGTGGTCATAAGCCGTGAGTGGAGGTTGCGG
>JAAZNO010000310.1 GCA_012798275.1 Chloroflexota bacterium | reverse complement strand
TAGCCCTCCTCTGGCAGCGCTTCGACCCGCTCCGGCTCCAGGTTGGCCTCCGACAGCGCCGCGAGGAAGGCTTCCACCAACGGGCCTTGATCTGCGGCCCGCACGTACAACGGAATGCGCAGCTCCTGCGGCGTCTCCTCGCCCCCCGGCATCATCCCCCCCAGGCCGGCGCCCACCGCCGCCGTGAAGAGCAACGGCAGCACTAAAAAGAAAACCAACGCGATGGGGCTCGTAAACTCCATCCGAAATTCGTTGCGGATCAGGGCACGTAAGCGTTGTATCATCGTTCCCTCCGAAGCTGGAAATCCCAGGCCAGAGCTGCCGGGCGGCTCATCTGAACTGCCGCCGGAAACCGAGCACGGCGAGCAAATAGTAGCAGGCGGTGAGCAACAGCGCGCCGCCGAACAACGGCAGGACGTCCGCCAGTCCGTGGCCGCTCTGCAGTTTGGAGAAGATTTCGATGCCCCACGCCTGCGGGGTGATCAGGCTGAGCTGTTGTACCCACGTCGGCAAATTCGCGCGCGGGAAGAAGCTCCCCGACAGCGCTGAGCCGACGAGGGTGACGGCGCTGCCGATAGCGCTCGCCTGTCCCGCCGTCTGCGCCCACGCGGAGACGAGCGCTCCCACCCCCGAGGCGCAGGTCACCAGCACCAGGAGCGCCAGCGGCACCAACAGTGGATGTCCCCAATGCGCGCCGACCAGGCTTGTCGCGCCCCAGAGGATCAGGACCTGCAACAATCCCGTCAACACGACGCCCGCCATCTTCCCCACCAGCACGCTGAGAGGGGAGGTGGGGGTGATGAGGAGTCGCGGCAACGTGCCCCACTCGCGTTCCGCCAGCAACGTCCGTCCGCCAGCAGTGACCGCAAACATCAGGAAGACGATGGAGAGGCTGGTGGCAGAATAATCCAGCCAGTTGAAGCCCCGTCCGCCCGGCGCGACGATTTGCAGGCGCACCGGCAGCGCACTCATCTGGGGCTCCTCGACGGTCGCCGCGTCGAACGCGCCGGCCGACAGCCCTGCCCCCATGTCGGCGCCGCTCGCGATCTGGGCCGCGACAAGGCGCGTCATGATCACCCGTATGCCCTGCGTCTGGAGGTTCATGATTTCGATGCCCTGCGTCACGACGCTCTTGACGATGGCCGTGCTGATACGCCAGTCAGGGCTGGCGTAGAGCTCGACGGTCACGGGGAGCGCGGCGTCTGAGGTCGGCGCCAGGGCAAAAATCCGCCCGAGCTCCATTTTCTGAGCGTCGGTCAACGCCTTGAATTGTGCTTCATCCATGGCCGTCAGATCGAGGCCGAGGGTTTGCTGCGCCTGTGCGGCCTGCGGGAAGGCCCGGTCGCTGAAATCCTCCGGGATGATGACGAGCACGGCGACCTCGTCGCGTTCGACGCGCGCGCGGGCAGCGGCTTCATCGCTCACGGGCTCCAGGGCAATCAGGTCCTGCACTTCCTCGGAATCGAAAACATCCACCAGGGTTTGAGACAACGTGCCGCGATCCTGATTGAGCCACAGCACCGGCACATCGGAGAGCGTCCCGCCGCCACCGCCGCTGAATGCCGCGCCGATTGCCAGCGTCAGCACCAGCGGTGTCACCAGCATGGTCACCAGCATCCCCACATCGCGGAATGCCAGCCGGACTTCTTTCAATGCAAGCGTCCATAGTTTTTTCATTGTAAGTTCCTCGAAAGTTGCGGATTGCAAGCTGAAAGCTGGAAAGTACACGTTGCGAGTTGACTCGTGACTCGCCTTTTCGCTTTCTCG
>JAAZNO010000309.1 GCA_012798275.1 Chloroflexota bacterium | reverse complement strand
TTTTTCCCGTTCGCACGTTCCCATGCCCATCCATGAGTCGTGCTCCACTGCATTAACGCCCCCACCATACCCGGCTCTCACATGACGCGGAGCAAGCCGCCGGCAAAAAACTGATCATGGGTCTCTAAACGAATCACGGAGAAAAGCAACAGCTGCTGTTGATGGAACAAATCGAACGAGGAATACCGCGAGTGAACGACAGGCGTATCACGCCGCAAACACTTCACAATCCGCTGCCACACGCACGGCGAGGGCGCGACGTCCCGCAATTCCTCACGGAGCGTAGCTCGCAAAAGACAATCCAAGGCCTGGTCCGACAGTTCGCCAGTTGTAGCCACGGTTTACCCCACGCTCAACAGCCAGGTCTTCAGCCTTATCATCCACCGATCTACGATACCCGATTCCGTAGCCGATGACCAGTGATAAAATGCCAGGTTACGGCAGTTTTTAATCCCCCGATAGGTTCTCAGGAGTTTACCATGAGATGGCTTTCCAGTCAAGCGTTTTATTTTTCAATTGACAAAGAGAATACTCGCCGCAGGGCGACGCGGTTCACTTTTGAAAGCCGGTCTTCTCGAACTGCCCCGACCAGGCGGTGATCTGGCGCTGCGCCTCCTGCACGGCTCCGGGAGGTAGCCAGGTGATCGCCGGGTCCCTGAGGCTAAACCAGGCGTATTGCCGGCGGATGAAATCGTGTGTGTCCAGCTGCATCCGCGCCGTCACCTCGGCCAGTGTCGCCTGCCCCGCGAAATAGGGCTTGAACTGGCTGTAGCCTAACCCGGAGAGCGCCGGCAAGTCCCACCCGTAGCCCGCCGCCAGCAACCGCGCAACCTCATCCGGCAGACCCGCCGCCATCATCGCTTCAACCCGCGCATCCGCTCGCGCGTACAACGCCGCCCGCTCCAGGGTCAGCCCCAATTGCAGGACGTGATACGGCGGGGGGAGGCGCCGACGTTGCGCCGAAAAGGGCATCCCCGTCTTGAGACACACCTCCAGCGCGCGCACCACCCGCCGCACATTGCGCGGATCCACGAAGTTCGCCGCGTCGGGGTCGAGCACGAGGAGCTGCGCCCACAGCCCCGCCGGGTCCTGCCGCGCCCGCCGCTCCAACTCGGCGCGCAATGCCGGATCGGGAGGCACCTCCGGCATGTGCCAGCCCTGCAACAGCGCACGGACGTATTGCCCGGTGCCGCCGACCAGCAGGGGCAGTTTTCCCCGCGTTTGGATGTCGGCAATCGCGGCCTGAGCCAGCCGCAAAAACTGCGCCAGTCCCACTGTCGCATCGGGATCCGCGATGTCAATCAAGTGATGGCGCAGCGCAGCGCGTTCCGCCGCCGTCGGCTTTGCCGTACCGATGTCCATCCCGCGATAGAACTGCCGCGAATCGGCGGAGACCGCCTCGACATCAAAGGCCTCGGCCAACGCCACCGCCAACGCCGTTTTGCCCACAGCCGTCGGCCCGACGATGACGACCAACGGGATGCCCGGCGCCTCCGACGCGGGTTGCGGTTCATGCTCCGCCATCAAGCAACTCCTCCGCCTCGCCTTCCAGATCCAGGTACAGCGTCATGCGGATCAGACGCCCGGCGCGATCCAGCTCCACGGCGACCAATCCCAAATGCCAGGCGGGATCGGCGTCCGGCAGCTGGGCGCTCAGATAATACCTGGCGACCTGCGCCATCCGTTCGCGTTTGCGCGGCGTGATGGAGTCCTCTGGCGCACCGGGGGCCCCGCCGCGCCGCGTGCGCACCTCGATGAAGTACCAGTCCCCCTGCCGCGTCGCGATCAAATCCGCCTCGCCCGCCGGGCAATACCAGTTGTGCGCCACCAGAGTGTAGCCCTGCGCCGTCAACTGTGCGGCAGCCAACGCTTCCCCGCGCCGGCCCAATCCCACTTTACCCTTGGCCATGCGCGTATCGTACCTGAAAAGCGGTCGCCTGTCAACTGCAAGGAAGGCGCCATGTGCTGGCGCGCATCCTTCAAGCATGAAACTGTGAGTCGTGAGGGGTGAGTTGCGAGCAAAGGCTGCGACGGCTCACCGCTGCGGCTGGGGATGGAATCCCCAGCCTGACAGGAGCCAACCGCGCTGAAGGCGTTGTTTGAGGACGTAGCAGCCCCGGGGGTAAGGAATTTCTGATCTGATTCGTGAAATTCGTGCTCATTCGGGGCCCATTTTCTGAGGGCCGTAACGCTTGACACTCCCCCTAACAACCTTAAAATGAAGTCCGTTGTCTTATCCATTCTTTATCCACCAAGAGAGGGGCACAAGAAGATGGACCTGTTCGAGAAATGCAAAGGCGGATTTGCGGAGGCGAAAGCGGCGCGCGAGGCCGGGCTTTACCCCTACTTCCGCCCCATCACCAACAATGAAGGTACGGAATCTGTCATCGGCGGGCGGCACCTGATCATGATCGGCTCGAATAACTATTTAGGGCTCACCATGCATCCCAAAGTACGGCGGGCCGCCATCGCAGCCCTGGAGACCTTTGGCCCCAGCTGCAGCGGCTCCCGTTTTCTCAACGGCACGCTGGAATTGCACCTGGAATTGGAGCGGCGGCTCGCCCGTTTCGTGGGAAAAGAAGCCGCGCTCGTCTTCAGCACCGGCTATCAGACCAACCTCGGCACCATCTCGGCGCTCATCGGGCGCGATGACGTCGTCATCACCGATAAAGACGATCACGCCAGCATCCTGGACGGGTGCAAGCTCTCCTATGGCAAGAATCAGCGCTTCCTGCACAATGACATGGAATCGCTGGAGCGGGCGCTCGCTACGGTGCCGGACAGTGCAGGGCGCCTGGTCGTGGTGGATGGCGTCTTCAGCATGGGGGGCGACATTGCGCCGCTGCCGAAGATCGTGGCGCTGTGCAAGAAATACGGCGCGCGCCTCATGGTAGATGACGCGCACTCCCTCGGCGTTCTCGGCGGGGGGAAGGGCACGGCAGCTCACTTCGGCCTCACCGACGACGTGGACCTCATCATGGGCACGTTCAGCAAATCCTTCGCCTCACTGGGAGGCTTCATCGCCGGCAACGCGGACGTGATTGACTACATTCAGCACACGGCGCGCTCCCTGATCTTCAGCGCGAGCATCCCGCCGGCCAACGCCGCCGCAGCGCTCGCCGCGCTGGAGGTGATGGAAGAGGAGCCGGAGCGCATCGCGCGCCTCAATGAGATTGGCGCCCACATGCGCCGGCGGTATCGGGAACTCGGCTTCGACATCGGCAATACCGAGACCCCCATCATCCCCATCCTCATCCGCGAGCAGACGAAGACGCTGCAAGCGTGGAAGGCCCTCTTTGAGGCCGGCGTCTACACCAACCCCGTGCTGGAACCCGCAGTGCCGCCGCAAATGACACTGCTCCGCACGAGCTACATCGCCACCCACACCGACGAGCAACTGGAACGGGTATTGCAGACCATGGAGACAGTCGGCCGGCAGCTGGGGCTGATTCCCTAATCCCCCATGAAAACCACGGAGACCAGGGGGTGTTCGCCCCCGGTCTCCGTGGCCAGGCGTCTCAACGCCGACAGCGCGCCAGCGCCCAGGCGGCGTGTTCCCGCACGAGCGGGCTGCAGTGACGCTCCGCGGCCTGTTCTAGCGCCGGCACCGCCGCCGGGTCGCCCAGATTTCCCAGCACGACCGCGGCATTGCGCGCCAGGCCTTCAGGCGTCGCGCGCCACAGCGACGTAGAGCGGAAACGGGCGCGAAACACCTCCGGCTCCTCCATCAACAGCTCTGGAAGGGCCAGCATCGCGTGCTGCGGGGGCGCTTCCGACAGCGCCGGCGCGGCAGTCTCCCGCCGCCGATTCCACGGGCATACTTCCTGGCAGAGGTCGCAGCCAAAGACGCGCTCCCCCAACAGCGGACGGAGAGCGTCGGGAATCGCGCCGCGATGCTCGATGGTGAGATAGCTGAGGCAAAGACGCGCGTCCAGCACGCCCGGGGCGACCAGCGCTCCCGTGGGACAGGCTTCCAGGCAGCGGGTGCAGCTCCCACAGGTGGGGAAGTTCGGCGCCAGCGTCGGCGGTAAATCACGATCCACGAGGATTACGCCGAGGAAGAAGTACGACCCCAGGCGCGGATGCAGCAGGCAGGTGTTCTTCCCCTGCCAGCCCAGGCCAGCCGAGATCGCCCACTCGCGTTCGAGGAGAGGACCGGTGTCTACATAGCAGCGCGCTTCCAGGGGACCCAGGGCCGCTGTCAGCGACTGCACCAACGCTGCGAGGCGTCGCAGCAGCCAGCGGTGATAGTCCTCCCCCCAGGCATAGCGTGCCACCCGACCGTGAAGGGGCGGCAAGAGCGGAGCGGCGACGCCGGGATAGGCCGCCGCCGCGACGATCACCGACTTCGCGGTCGGCATGATCCGCCGTGGGTCCGCGCGACGCGCGATGGCATCCGGGCGCGTCAGGTACGTCATCGCCCCCGCATACCCCTGCGCGAGCCAGGCGCGATACGCTTCCCACGTCCGCGCCGGGCCGGCAGGAGCTACTCCCACCCGCTCGAGACCTGCCGCGTCCGCCAGAACTTTCAGCGTCCCCTCGTCCATGGTTCGCAGCCGTGCCCGTTAACAAAACGCGGGCCAGAGGATCCTGGCCCGCGTTCCAATTTCAGGCGCGGATTATTCCTCGGCCTGGATCATGATCACCACACTCGCCCCGCCCGTCTCCTCATCAGAGACGTAGAGCTCCAGAGTGCGGCCTTCCTTGGTCCAGGTAGGAACAAAGCCCTCCGGGTCCTTCCCCCAGCCATTATCAGAGAGCGCTTTTTCATAGAAAGCGGTGACGGTCGCAGCATCATCCACCGTCTTGAAGCTCACCATGCCGCTCATCGTCGTGAGCTCCGTGCCGCCGGGATACATCGGCACGTCCTCGGGCAATCCGCCGGCCAAAGCTTCTTCCGGCGGCTCGATGGTGAAACTCTTGTTCACGTCGTAGACGTCCTGCGTGATCGTCGCCGTGCCCGGGCGATCCGTCTCGATGTCGCCCTTGTAGGTGACAATCATACGCACCATGAACGGCGGCAACTTGGACTCGTTCGCGATCCACACCTCGCTGCTGGCTTCTGTGACGTTAGTCCCGAACATGGCAGCGGCTTGCACACTCGAGAGGTCAAGCCGATAGTGCTTGGTGCTGAGATCATTCACCGTTTCACGGCCAAGGTACTTGTACTCATCTCCCGTCACGCCGCTCGTGATGTCCTCAAAAGTGATCAGGTTATCCTCAAAGGTGCTGATGTCATCGGTCGTCTCGGTCTGCATCCACTGGCCGCCGAAGTTGATCCATTGGGTCGTCCCCACCTGAATCATTTCCATCTGTCCCGTGGCATCCTCTGTTTCGCCTATCGTGGCCATCACGGTACGGGTAGCGAAGGGTTCGCGGATACACTCCTGCAACAGCGAGACTTCCTCAGTCGTCCCATCCTCAAATTCGGAGCGCATCGTTGTCTGGGTGCGATAACTATCCAGGTTCTTCAAGGCGTCAGGGGAGACTGTAGGGACGGCATTGTCGTCGTTTTCCTGCGTCGGCTCGGGGGTCTGCTGCTGCGTCCCACCGCCGCTTTCCGTGGTAGGCGCTTCCTTTGTGAGCACGGGGGTCTCACTTTCCGTAGCTGTAGCAACCGGGGTTTCCGTCTCTTTTCCACCCCCGCCACACGCCGGGGCCAATAACAACACCACGGCCATCAAAACCATCATCCAGCGTTTCATCGTTTCCTCCTTAAATTGTGAATGCCCCTCTCAACCTTCGAACAACGTGCGCGCTTGCAGCACATTGCCGCATAAAAATTATAACAGCAATTCAATAACAAGCAAGGAATCGCGCTCTTGCTGTCCCCGTTCTCTTGCCCTTTCTTTTAACCGTGCTATCATTTTATCTATGGAGAACTTGTCTGCTGAAGAAGACCTGAGAGCTTTGCCCGATCGTCCCCCACGTTACTGCCCGGCGTGCAACGCCAGGGTGGCCGACGGGGCGACAGTATGCTTGATGTGCGGCGCCTCCCTCGAGGAGCCGGGGACGCCCGTCGCGCCGGAAGCGCCCGCGCGTGGCCGGAAACGCCTCTCGCTGCTGCAAATTCTCGTCCTGGCGGGCGTTGCCGTGGCAATTATCGGCATAGGCGCCCTTCTCAGCCAAAGGCTGACGGCCGAACCGCCGCTCCTGCCCACCGCCACTCCCACCATCACGGAGACGCCAACGCCCACCCTCAGCCCGACGCCAACCGCGACCCCGACACTCACCCCCACGCCGACATCCACCCCCACGCCGGTTCCTCCGCAAGCCTACATCGTGCAGGCGGGAGATGCGCTGCTGACCATCGCGTTGCAGTTCGGCCTCACCGTAGATGAGATCAAAGCCTTCAATGGGCTGACCTCTGACGATATCACGGCCGGGAAAACGCTCTACATTCCCGCCCCTACGCCCACCCCTGGGCCTACGCCAACTCTCGATCCCGCGCTCCCCACCCCCACGCTGGCGCCCTACGTGCTCTACACCGTCAAGAGCGGGGACGTGCTCTCCACCATCGCCCAGCAATACGGCGTGAGTGTGGCCGCCATCCAGGCAGCAAACAATCTGTCGAACGAATCCACGATGATTAAGCCGGGACAGGTGCTCCAAATCCCGCAATACACCCCCACACCCGAAAGGACCGCGGCAGTCGTGATGGGAGGGACGCCGACCCCCCGGCCGATCTATGGGGCACCGACGTTGCTGTATCCGCCAGACGGCGCCGAATTCACCGGCGCTGAGGCAGCCATCGTCTTGCAATGGGCTTCGGTGGGGCTGCTGGATGCCAGCAGCAACGAATACTATCGGGTGGAATTAAATGTGCCCTCAACTTCCGAGCCGCAAACGCTTTACTACACCACCCGCGATACGATCTGGCGTCTCCCCGCCACTCTCTTCCCGGCGCCAGAGCTCGCCGTGCGCCGCTTCAGCTGGCGCGTCGTCGTCGTCCAGCAAGGAGGCACCGAGACCGACCCCATCTATACGCTCATCGGCCAGCGCAGTCCCTTGCGCACCTTTACCTGGAAACCCTGACCGGACGGCAAGTTCAGGACGTAGACACGTGAAAACGTGTGAAGGTGTGAAGGTGTGAACGTAAGTGATTCGCCATTTTCGAAGGAGACGCCATGTGCTGGCGCACACTATCCAGGAATGAAAATGTGCGGTGACTGTTTAGCCTGGCGCCAGGTGGCCAGGCGGCGATGGATGAACCTTGGTGAGCTGTAGCTTTTGCCCCACCCCCTGCCCCCTCCCCAACGGCGCATACGCCGTTGGGGAGGGGGAGAAAAAAAATAGGGGCTTTGAAGGCAGGCTACGGCCCGCCTGCAAAGCCCCACAAAAAAAGTTTCCCTTCCCCCCGCGCAGCGCAGGGGAAA
>JAAZNO010000308.1 GCA_012798275.1 Chloroflexota bacterium | reverse complement strand
TGGCGACGACGGTGCGCGAGGCGCAGGCGTCGCGGGGATGGGTCGCCGAGGGGAATTTCATCCGCCGCGCGCGGGATTATCTCCCGGTGCTGATTGCTATCGTCATTGGCGCGTTGCGGTTGAGCGATCAGCTGGCGCTGGCACTGGCGGCGCGCGGACTGGATTATCCGGGGCCGCGCACAACCTGGCGGAAGCTGCAGATGCGGCGCCTGGATTGGTGGGTGCTGGGATGGAGCACGGTCGGCTTTATCGGCGCCTGGAGCGCTTCCTTGATCTATCCGGCCTTGTAGCAGCGAGCTGCACGCCGGCTAAAAGCAGGGTATAATAGAGAAGAACCCAACTCTAAGATGGGAGGGAGTCATGCGGCCATTGATCATCGGCGTAGCTGGGGGCACAGGATCGGGCAAGACTACCGTGGCTAATCGGATTCTGGAGCGCGTGGGGACGGAACACATCGCCTACATCCCCCACGACGCTTACTATCGTGATCTCAGTCACTTGCCCCACGAAGAACGTCAAAAAGTCAATTTCGACCACCCGGATGCGTTGGAAACGGAGTTGATGGTCGAGCATCTGTTGCAGCTGCGGGAAGGGCACGCGGTGGAGATCCCCGTCTACGATTTCACTCTGCACACCCGCACTCAGCAGACCCGTCACGTCGAACCGGCGCGGATTGTGTTAGCCGAAGGCATCCTCATTTTCGCCGAGCCGGCATTGCGCCGGCTGTTCGATGTCAAGCTCTTTGTGGACACCGACGCCGACATCCGCCTGATTCGCCGCCTGCAGCGCGATGTGGAGGAACGCGGACGCACTGTCCAATCGGTGATTGACCAGTATCTTGGCACGGTGCGCCCCATGCATCTGGAATTCGTCGAGCCGAGCAAGCGCTACGCCGATGTCATCATTCCAGAAGGCGGCTTCAACGAGGTGGCGATCGAGATGGTGGCAGCGCGGATTCGGGGATTGCTGCAGGAGGAAAGCAAATGACGCGGGAACACGTGCGGATTCATCCTACCGCCGAAGTCGCCGAGAGCGCCCAGATTGGCGCGGGCACGGCGATCTGGCATCAGTGCCAGATCCGCCCCGACGTGCAGATCGGACGCAACTGCATCTTCGGCAAGGGCGTTTATGTGGATTTCGGGGTCAAGATCGGGGATAACGTAAAGGTGCAGAACTACGTTTCCATCTATCACGGGGTGGAGATCGAAGACGGCGTGTTCATCGGCCCGCACGTCTGCTTCACCAATGACAATCTGCCGCGCGCCATCAACCCCGATGGGACGCTCAAGTCTGCGGACGATTGGGTGCTGGGGCGGATTCTGATCAAACGCGGGGCAGCGCTGGGCGCGAACTCCACTATCCTGCCCAAGGTGGTCATCGGCGAGTGGGCGATGGTCGGCTCCGGCAGCGTGGTGACCAGGGATGTGCCCGCCTATGGGCTGGTGTACGGCAATCCAGCGCGGCTGCACGGCTTTGTGTGCCCGTGCGGACGGCGGCTGCAAGCGGGCGCCATCGCGGGCGAGGTGATGCGCGCGCAATGTCCTGCGTGCGGAGCGGAGATCGCCATCCCCTTACCGCTGTGGCAGCAAGGTAGTAGTGAGTAGAGAAAAGTGAGCCTTCTTACCCATTACCTATCACCCATTACCCATTACCCATTACCCATTTTCCCATTACCCATACGAAGGAGCGACACACATGATTCCCATCGCCAAACCCCAACTGGGGGAAGAAGAGAAGCAGGCAGTTCTGGAAGTGTTGGATTCGGGGATGCTCGCGCAGGGGCCGCGGGTGAAGGCCTT
>JAAZNO010000307.1 GCA_012798275.1 Chloroflexota bacterium | reverse complement strand
TGCCCGGCGTAAATGATGGAGGAGTTATGAGTAATTTACTTGGACTGACACAGCCAGCTCCTTTAGCCTTGCCCACGTTGGCGGTCAATCTGGTGCTGAGCATTGTGCTCGCCCTGGCGCTGGGCTGGTTCTACGTGCGCTACAGCCGCTCCTTCTCTAACCGTGAACGCTTTGCCCAGACCCTTCCGCTGCTCTCGATGACGACCGCGCTCATCATCTCCGTGGTCAAATCGTCCCTAGCGCTCTCCCTGGGGCTCGTCGGCGCCCTCTCGATCGTGCGTTTCCGTATCGCCATTAAGGAGCCCGAAGAGTTAGCTTACCTCTTTATCGCCATCTCCATCGGCCTGGGTCTCGGCGCCGATCAACGACTACCCACCCTGCTCGCTACCCTCATCATCCTGACCTTCCTTTTCCTCCGCTCCCTCTTCCTCTACCGCACGCCGCGCAGCAATCTCTATCTGAATGTGATCGCGCCCCGCGAGGGTAACACCTTTGAGCTGATCAAGGAAGTGCTCCTCAGGCACGTAGATACGGCAGACTTGCGCCGCCTTGATAATAACGACTCCACGCTGCAGGCCACCTACTTCATCCGCTGCCCTGACGACGCAGCGCTTGTGGCGTTGATGGATGACCTCAGCGCCCGCGTGCCCGGCAGCAGCTGCACCTTTGTCGAACACGACCATATTCTGGGGGGCTAGCGTGCGAGTTATCGGTCAGGCGTCCTCTTCGCCCTTGTGGCGCACCTTACTGTGGTTGCTGGGCCTCGGCGGACTCCTCGCGATAGGAGTGCTCCCCTCCAATGGGAAACAACCCTTTCCAGATATTGTGCACCCTACAGCTTCTCGCCCGGCGCTCCCGACGTTACAAATTGACATGAAGTTCGCCCAGTACAATGGGCTTCTCGAACAACGCACGCGGGCGCTGGAGGAAAATGTGATCCTCACGAGCGCCAAAGATTTTCTACCTGCGGTGGTGTGCGTTGGCGACGAGGCGGTCGCCGTACAGCTGCGGCTGATGGAAGGACCCACGGCGGGACTCACTCCTACGGGCAAATGGCCCCTCGAACTGCGCGTACAAGAGAGGAAAACCCTCCTCGGGATGCAACGCCTCTACCTCCAGGATCCCGAGCTCATCGGCGGGCAGGCGGCCATGGCCCTCGATCGCGTGTTAGTGCGGGAAGGGGTGCTCACCGCGCGCTTACAGCAAGTGCGGCTCATCTTCAACGGTGATGACCGTGGAATCTACGCGCTGCAGGAGGGCTTTGCCGGCCCATTCCTCGAAGCGCAGGGACGCTCCGGCGGAGTAATCGTGGGTTTCGACGCCGATCCCTTCTGGCAGCAGGTAGCCCATTTTGATGGCGACCTCACAGCGGCGCTTGCCGATCCGGTCCTCGATCTTGGAGGATTACATTACCTGGAGGCAGATGCCTTCGACGATCCGGCCATTGATCGCGATCCGTTGCTCAAAGCGCAGCGTGACACAGCGCTCGGCTTGCTTCGCGCTCTCCAGGCGGGGACGCGGCCCGCCAGCGAGATTCTCGACGTCGAGCGCTACGCACGCTTCCTGGCCTTAATCGATCTGTGGGGCTTGCCCGAGCGCGCCTCGCCGCTCAATCTCGGCTTCTATTTGGCGCCAGGCGTGGAGCGTTTGGAGCCGGCATCATTTGCCAGCTCCTTCCCCCCTCATCCTGACGAGCGTCTCTCGCTCGCCGTCACCTACGGCGATCCCCAGCTCCAAATAGCATACGCGCGAGAGGCGGCGCGGGTGAGCACGCCAGCATACCTCGAAGAATTGCGCGCCGTGTTCGGCGAGGAGTTCGATACGGCACTGTGGGATCGGCTCGCTGAACGCCAGGAACTCATCCGCCGCTCCCTGAACCCGGTTCGCCCCATCTTTGCCCATCTCGCCGACCCCACACCGGAGAACTACGGCGTGTTACGTGTCGGCGTGGCCAATGTGACCCAGCTGCCGGTAGCAATTCTGGGCTTCGACGTCGGCGGCCTGACCTTCGTGGAACTCGATCCGGCGTGGCAGCACGACGCGCAGGACGAGCGGGTCCCCAATGCGGACGGGGTCGTGCTGCGTGCGCATGACGCCGGCAGCAGGGTGCGTTATGTCCACTTCGATATCCCCCTGGCTCTTGTTGCAGCTCAAGCCAAACTCGATCCTCACGGCGATTTCACCCTCTCGGTCGCTGCTCGTGTTGCGGGCACCAGCGGGCGTGTCCTGACGCCCGCTCAGCCGGAAACGCCGTTGCTATGGCAGGAGGATGAGTGATTTCGGAGCAGCCTCGACGCTATGAGATGAAACTCGTCTGTGAGGCCCGCTACCTGGATCAAGCGCGGAGCTGGATGCGCCTGCATCCGGCGGGATTGCAGGTGGCCTATCCGCCGCGGCGGGTAAACAGCCTTTACTTCGACACTCCCGGACTCGGCGGGCTGAAGGCAAACCTGCAAGGGCTGGAAGTACGCAACAAGCTCAGGCTGCGTTGGTACGGCGATGCCTTGCCGGAAGTGCTCGCCGTGCTCGAATTGAAACACAAAGACAATCTGCTGGGAACGAAATTGCACTTTCCCTTGCCCCGCCCCCTTGATCTCTCCCGCCCCTGGATAGAGATTCTGGAAACCTTACACGACATCCTTCCCCTCCAAGGGCAGACATTGCTGAAACAGATCTGCATGCCAGTGCTCCTGAACCATTATCAACGCGAGTACTACATCACGCCCGATGACGCTGTACGTGTTACCTTCGATTATGATCAACGCGCCTACGATCAGCGCCTGACGCCGCGCCCCAATCTGGACGCGCCTTTGTTGTTGGAGGATG
>JAAZNO010000306.1 GCA_012798275.1 Chloroflexota bacterium | reverse complement strand
CCAGCTCAGGAGCGCCTGCGTCCCCTCATCGCCGCCGAAATTCGCCGGGACACGCCCCAACGCTACCCCACGCACCAACAGCGCCGCTATCAGCAGGAGGCTCAGAGCCAGCGCTTCCTGGCGTCCCAGACGCGCCAGGGTGGAAGGCGCCCCGACGCGCGCGGGCAATGTCGCGACGAAAAGGCCCAGCGCCAACAGCCACAGGCCCAACACCGCGGTGAAATCAGAGTCGGGAGCCTTGCGGCGAGCCAGCACGCCCACCAGCAACGCCAATCCCAGGGCGACGCCCCGCCACACTCCCTTGCGCCGCGTGGCAAACCACTCCGCGAGGGGCACGGGCGCGGAAACGACAGTTTTGGGCGCAGGGGGATAAAAAACGCGGCAGAGGGTCACACCGAGGATCAACAGGCCCAGGCCGAGGCACAACCCGGCGTCCCACACGTACACGCCCAGGTTCAGCAGGTAGACGCCTGCAAGCAATAACACCAGCCCGGCCAAAAATCCCTTGCGCATCAAGCCGCCACGGGTCAGCGCTCACACAGCGCAGAGGCCCGCAATTTCCTCAACGGCTCCCCGGGCGCGATGACGCAACAGGCCCAATGCCGGGTTGCCACGGATAGCAACCGCCAGGATCATCCAGGCGTTGACGCTGAGCGCGTAAAGCATGTAATCGCCGCCGGCAATGCTCTGCTCGAAACGCAGCTGCTCGCGGCCCAGAATCCGCGCCACCTGCGCCGAGGTGATCCAGCCTTGCATGACGGCCTGTGCCATCGCCTCGGCGTCGGCTTTGCTCAACATGCCCACCCAGGTCGCCATTTCGTCATCCACCGTCAGCACCACCGCATCGGCGCCGACCTCCTGGGCCAGGCCGTTCATCACACGCTCTAACGCCCGGCGATGCCGGCTCACCAGCGCCTTCAGCTCGGTGACCGTCGCGTCCTTCACCGGGGGCTTCGGGGAAGGCGCAGGCGCGGGGGAAGCTTCGGGAGCGGAAGGCGGCGGCAACGTCTCCTCAGTGATTTTGATGTCCAGCGGGACGAGTGGCGCACGCAAAGCCGCTTCGATGCGCTCCGGCAGCTCCGGCAGGAAAAAGGGTTTCGGCAAAATGCCCTGGATCGCTAGCGAGGTCGCCACCTCCGGCGCGAGCGACTCCCCTATCAAGGGAATCAGCATCAGACGCAGAGTCGGATGCAGCTCCCGCAGCTGCTGGCCCAACGCGACGGCCCCCGGCTCATCCAACGCCATATCGAGCAGGGCCAGGTCGAGGGTACTGGCACGGGCCTGTTCCAGCGACTCGGCGCACGTGGAGGCTCCCACGACCTCGTATCCCTGTTGGCGCAGTTCTTCTTGAAGCAAAGTCGCAAAAGCCATGTTCGGGTCCGCTACCAGGACGCGCATATGCCCTCCTCGGAAAATAGAGATCAGCGGTCAGCAGTCAGCGAAAAAGCGAATAAGCGAATAAGCGAAAAAATCACTTGCGTGACAAAGGTACCGCCACTGACTGAAAAACGGAAAATTTCCTGGCGACCCTTGAAGATTGAGCATCAACTTTTGCCCCTATCCCCGTTCCCCTTCCCCCCCCCGCGTGCGCGGGGGGAAAGGTTCATCCATCGCCGCCGAGCTACCTCATGCCAGGCTGAACTATGGCCGCACATTTGCCGGGTAGAGACAGTGGTGTGCCGCAGGAACATGTCAACTTCTCAAAAAATCGGCTAATCATCTACGTTCACACGTGGGCGCCTGGGCACGTTCACACCTT
>JAAZNO010000305.1 GCA_012798275.1 Chloroflexota bacterium | reverse complement strand
TATAATGATGCAGCGCCGACGTAGCTCAATCGGCGGAGCATCCGCCTTGTAAGCGGAGGGTCGTGGGTTCGATTCCCACCGTCGGCTTTAAATTCGGGCAGATACCCAAGTGGCCAAAGGGGGCTGACTGTAAATCAGCTGGCTGACGCCTTCGGTGGTTCGAATCCGCCTCTGCCCACTCAAACACCGGCCCATGTAGCTCAGCAGGTAGAGCACTTTCTTGGTAAGAAAGGGGTCCTCGGTTCGAATCCGAGCATGGGCTCAGAGAAAGGGCTCTTTCTCGATATTGCAATTTGAGGCGATGCACAATGGCAAAGAAGACGAAGGCAATACGGATGGTGCTCACGCTGGCCTGCACGGAGTGCAAGGAGCAGAATTACACCACCCAAAAGAATCGGCGTAACGATCCCGGGCGCTTGGAGATCAAGAAGTACTGTCCGCGCTGTCGGCGTCATACGCTGCACCGTGAGACCAAATAAGGTTGAAGTAGGCGAGTAGCTCAACTGGCAGAGCAACGGTCTCCAAAACCGTAGGTTGCGGGTTCGATTCCTGCCTCGCCTGCCTGATTTTTGAACTTCAAGACACCGTCGCCTCTGGGACGGTGTCTTGAAATGTCAGGGCAAAGTACGGAGGGACGTATGACGGACCAGGAAAAACAGGAGAGACAAGAAAAGAAAGAGGCGCCGAAGAAGGCCAATCCGGTAGTGGAATACCTTCGCGATACGCGCGCGGAACTGAAAAAGGTGCATTGGCCCGATCGGAAGGAAACGCTGAATCTGACCGAGATCGTGCTGGCCTTTACTTTGGGGATGGCCATTTTCCTGGGTTTATTGGACCTGGTTTTCGTGCGGATGTTGGGCGGCATTATCACGCAAAGCGTATGGGCTTACGTCATCACCGCCGTGGTGCTGGCAGCGATTGTGGTTGCGGCGGTGTTCATCAACCGCAGTGAAGAGGGCTGAGTCGGACCAGTCGGCTAACGCTTGGTAGAGGCACACGCATGGATGAGGATTATCCGTTCGAGGACGAGCAGCGGCTGAACGACGAGAAGGACGATAGCGGCGATTTGTTTACGCCTATCGCCGGCTTTGAGGACGTGGCGCTGCCTACCGATGATCTCCTGGCACGCTTTGGTCTGGAGTCTGATGAAGTCGAGACTCTGGATGAATTGCCGCTGCCGCTGTTGGAGCTGGAAGAGGAGGAGCCGTCGGAGAAGCCGGCCGAGCGGGCCGAGGAAGAAGCGGTCGAACCCGAAAGCGAGCCGGCCGCGCCGACGGAGATGTTGCCCCCTGTTCCCGGCTCCGGCGAGCTGCTCCCCGATCCTTTCGCCGAGCGGGAGGAAGAACAGGCAGTGGCTACGGATGAGCGTGCCTGGTACATCATCCATTGCTACTCCGGCTACGAGCAAAAGGTCAAATCCAATCTTGAACAGCGGATTGACTCCATGGGGATGCAGGAGTTCATCTTCCAGGTCGTCGTGCCGACGGTCGAGGAGATTGAAATCAAGGAAGGGAAGCGCCGCACCGTGGAGCGCTGTCTGTATCCCGGCTACATCATGGTGCAGATGGCCCTCACGGATGATTCCTGGTACGTGGTGCGCAATACCCCCGGCGTGACCGGTTTTGTCGGCATGGGCAATGCCCCCGTTCCGTTGCGCCCCGAACAGGTGCAGAACATCCTGCGGCGTATGGAAGCCGCTGCCCCGCAGGTGCGGGCGACTTTCAAACCGGGGCAAAAAGTGCGCATTATCGAGGGCCCGTTTGCGGATTTTATCGGCGTCGTGGACGACATTGACGAGGAGCGCACCAAAGTGCGCGTGCTGGTCTCTTTCTTCGGCCGCGAAACGCCGGTGGAATTAGATTTTCTGCAGGTGGAAAAGGTTTAGAGGTCTCATTAAGCGCCTGGGATTAGTCCCCCAGAGAGGTAGGGAGTTAGATAGATGGCAAAGAAAAAGCAAGTCAAAGCAGTGGTGAGGCTGCAAATCCAGGCCGGTAAAGCCAACCCCGCGCCCCCCATCGGCCCGACATTGGCGCCGCATGGTGTCAACTTGATGGCATTCGTCAAGGAATACAATGCGCGAACTGCCAGCATGGTGGGCACCGTGGTCCCGGCCGAAATCACGATCTACAAAGATGGATCATTCTCTTTCGTGTTGAAATCTCCCCCTACTCCTGAATTGTTGCGCAAGGCTGCCGGCGTCCCGCGTGGGTCCGCTGAGCCCAATCGCGCCAAGGTCGGCAGTATCACCAGAAAACAACTGCGTGAGATCGCCGAACAGAAGTTGCAGGATCTGAACGCCAACGATCTGGAAGCGGCGGAGAAAATGGTCGCGGGCACGGCCCGCAGTATGGGTATTGTGATCGAAGGCTGAGATCACACCGCCCCAGTGGAAGGGTCACCAATCCCGCTATTACCACGAGGAGTGTCAGCATGACAAGACGAGGAAAGAAATATTTAGAGGTGGTGCAAAAAGTAGAGCCCACGAAGCTCTACGGCCCGGAAGAGGCGCTCAAGCTGGCTAAGGAGGTCAGCTACGTTACCTTCGATGCCACGATCGAGCTGCACTTGCGGATGGGGTTGGATCCCCGCCGCGCGGATCAGCAAATCCGTGGCGTGGTGGGTCTGCCCTACGGTTTGGGCAAGCAGGTGCGCGTGCTGGTGTTCGTCACCCCCGATATGGTGCAACAGGCCCGCGACGCCGGCGCGGATTTCGTCATCAGCGATGATGATGGCATCAAGCAGATTCTGGACGGTTGGACGGATTTCGACGTCGCCATTGCCGTGCCGCAGATGATGCCCAAAGTCGGCAAGTTGGGACGGGTGTTGGGTCGCCGTGGCCTCATGCCCAATCCCAAGACGGGGACCGTCGTACAACCTGAAGACCTGCCGCGGGCCCTCAAAGATGCCAAGGCCGGCCGTGTGGAATACCGCCTGGACCGCACCGGCAACATTCATCTGCCGATTGGCAAGGCTAGCTTCCCGACGGAGCATCTGGTAGGCAATCTGGCCGCGATCATGGAGACCATCCGCCGCGTCAAGCCATCGGGCGCGAAGGGGATCTACGTGCGTCGCATTACGGTCGCTCCGACCATGGGCCCCGGCATCAAGATTGACCCGACCGTGGCTCTGGCTATGGAGAGCTCGCTCTAACCCAAGGTTTTAGGGGGACTACGCCCCCTGTCTCTTCAGACCATCCGTGTCTGCCGAAGACCGCAGGTGCGCCCAGGCGCTTAATGTCCTGCCGAGGTAAGACCAGACGAATCTCTTCTTTATCGGGGAGAACTGGGCCTTACGTCGGTGGACGCAGGGCTCAGTTTTTTTTGATGGTGGTTGTAAAGTGGGCTGTCCGCCGTTATGCGGACGAGGCCCGATGAGTTCCGGTGAATCCGGGTGAGGAGGTGATAAGGGTTGGCTATTTCACGCACGCGAAAAGAAGAGCTGTACCAGGAATATGCCGAGCAGTACCGCAAGAGTGACGGCATCATGCTGGCGCACTATCACAACCTGACCGTCAGTCAGATGCAGGCCATGCGCCGTCGTGTTCGGGAACAGGGAGGACAGATCTTCGTGGTCAAAAACACGCTGCTGCAGAAGGTTTTGCAGGAGCACGGTGTGAAGACGTCCGCGGACCTACTGACCGGCCCGACCCTGGCGGTGTTCTGTCACCAGGGGATTCAACCGCTCGCCAGGCTGCTCAACGATCTCGCCAAAGAGTCCGAAGAGGGGCAGTTTGTGGTGCGCGGGGCCGTGTTGGAAGGGCATATGTACCATGCCGAGCAGGCCGTGCGCCTGGCGGACATGCCCAGTCGCGGCCAGCTGTTGGCGCAGGCTCTGGGGACCATCAACGCCCCTGCCAGTCAGGTGGTGGGAGTGGTTGCCAGCGGGGTGCGTCAGGTTCTCAATGTCTTGCAGGCTTATGTGGACAAGTTGGAAGGCGGCGCGTCCGCCGAAATGGCGGCTTAGGCTGCCTTTCTGTTTCAAATCCATTCCATCAATTCAATGAGGTGTAGAGAAAATGGCTAATTTAGAGAATTTGGTTGAGGAAATCAGCGCCCTGTCGCTGATGGAAGCTGCCGAGCTCGTGAAGCTGCTCGAGGCGAAGTTGGGCGTCAGCGCGGCTGCGCCCGTGGCGATGATGGGCGCTATGCCCGCCGCAGCCCCCGTGGCTGAGGTCGAGGAAGTCGAAGAGCAGACCGAGTTCAACGTCGTGCTCAAGGACTTCGGCCCCAAGAAGATCGAGGTGATCAAGGTCGTCCGCCAGCTCACGAACCTGGGCCTGAAGGAAGCCAAGGAACTGGTCGAGAGCGCTCCGGCCAATGTCATGGAGGGCGTGTCGAAGGACGTGGCGGAGGACGCCAAGGCCAAGCTCACCGAGGCCGGCGCGGTCGTCGAGCTCAAGTAGTCTGCCGTGCGATTTCGCACCCGTTCAGCCCCACCTACCCCAGGGTGGGGCTGTCGTGTTTGGCGCTTTGTCCGCTTCATGTTATACTACGGCGATTATGCAGATAGGCCCCTGGTTTATCCTGAAATATACGCTGCGGGTGCTGGCCGGATTGCTCGTCGGCGTGATGACGGTGTGGATCCTGGGCTGGCGGCAACACCTGGAGCCTCGCCGACTGACGGCGCTCGTGTGGATTGTCTTGCTGGGCGCGTTGTTGGGCGGACGGGCGAGCTACGTGGCGCAGCACGCCGCGTATTTCGCTCAGCATCCCGTGGAAGCGGGCTTGCTGTGGCGGGTGGGGGGCCTGGATGGACCGGGGGCCTGGGCCGGCGGTCTGTTGGCGGCGACGCTCTGGTCCTGGCGCGCGCGCTTCCCTTTGCGGCAGACGTGGAGCCTGCTGGCGCCGTTGGGGTTGCTCCTCGCGGCGGGGGGATGGTGGGGATGCGGCGATGTGGGCTGCGCCTGGGGCCGCGAGGTGACGACCGCTGTGCCCCTGTGGCAGCGCTGGTTGGTGCACGAAACACCTGACCTGTATCACACCTTTGCGCCCCGCTACGCCGTGCCGTGGCTGGCGGCGGGGGCCGCGGCGCTCGTGGGCGGACTGGCGGCGTTGTGGCCGCGTCATGCTATTGGCGCCGTGGCGCTGTACCTGGCGGGCATGGCGGCGTTGACGTTGCTGCGTGCAGATCCGGCGCCTCTGGTGGGGAACCTGCGCCTGGATACCGGGTTCTACGCCCTGCTGGCCCTGATCTGCGGCCTCATAGCAGGGCACACTTATCGCAACTACGGAGATCCTACATGAGCGAAGTCATTTTGAAGCCCCAGGAAGCGGCGGAACAACGCCTGGTGGATCAACTCATGGCGGCCCTCAGGCCGCTGATGCGGCTCGACGCGGTGCGCACGCTGCGAGGCGGCGATGCGCCCGTGGTAGAATTCATCGGGCAGGTGTATGATCCACAGGACGAAGAGGCTTTTGAGCGGGTGGCGACGGAGTTTGAGGCGCTGGGGTACCTGCCGTTTTTGGCGGAGGAGCGGGGGGAGCATGTGCTCCAGGCCATCCCGCACGTCGTGGATCGGCGGACGGGCAAGCCGTGGGTCAACGTGATCTTCTTCCTCCTCACCGCGCTTTCGGTGTTGTTCATCGGCGCGCTGAACGAGGGGGGCGATCCCATGGCCGATTGGCGGACGCTGGTGAAGGGTTTGCCGCACGCGGTGACGCTGCTCAGCATCCTGACCATCCACGAACTCAGCCACTATTTCGCCGCGCGGCGCTATGGTGCGCCGGCGAGCCTGCCCTATTTCATACCGGTGCCGGTGTGGCCTCTGGGGACGATGGGCGCGGTCATTGTGCAGAAGGCTCCCCTCCGCAACCGGAAGGCCGTCTTCGACCTGGGAATTTCGGGGCCGCTGGGCGGGTTGGCCGTCGCCCTTCCCCTGCTGATCGTGGGCCTGTTGCTCTCGAAAGTCGCGCCCTTGCCGGCGGGCGGCTATACCATGGAAGGCAACTCGATCCTCTATTACTTGATCAAGTGGCTCATTTTCGGGCGCCCCTTGCCGGCGGGCGGGATGGACGTGATCTTGCATCCCATCGCCTTTGCGGCGTGGGCCGGCCTGCTGGTGACCGGGCTGAACCTGCTCCCCGTGGGACAGTATGACGGCGGGCATGTGGCGTATGCGATGTGGGGACGTAAGGCGTGGCTCGTGGCGCGCGGTGCGGTGACGGTGATGTTTGCCTGGGCCGCGTTCTTGCTGCTCACCGGGCGCGACATCGGCATGACGTGGGCGCTGTTGGGCATCCTGGGGCTGACCATGGGATCGCGCCACCCGGCGCCGCTCAACGACCTGGCGCCTCTCGATCCTACCCGCAAGCGGATTGGATGGGCCATGGTCGTGTTGCTGGCGTTGATCCTGGTGCCCATTCCGTTGACGCTTGTGCCGTGAGACGATGGCGCGCATCGGCATTGATGCGAGCCGCGCGGTCAGCGCGGCGCCTACCGGCACCGAAGCCTATTCGTATCACCTGATTCGGGCGCTGTTGCCGCTGCTTCCCGCCGCCGAGGTGCGGCTCTATTGCCGCGAGCAGCCACCTGCCGCGGCCTTCCCCGGCGCGGAGCTGCGCGTGATCCCCTTTCCCCGGCTGTGGACGCACGTCCGCCTTTCCTGGGAAATGCTGCGCCATCCGCCGCGCGTCCTTTTCGTGCCGGCGCACGTCCTGCCGCTTTTTCGCCCGCGACGCACTCTCGTGACCCTCCACGATTTGGGATACCGTTTCTTTCCCGAAGCGCATCCGCGCGCTCAGCGGTTGTATCTGGAGCTCAGCACGCGCTGGAACGCGCGCGTCGCCTCGCACATTGTGGTGGACTCGACCGCGACGCGCGACGCGCTTCTGGCGAGCTATGGCGTCCCAGCGGAGAAAGTCACCGTGGTGTATCCCGGCTACGAGGCGGACTTGCAGCGCGTCGAGGCGCCGGCGGAACTGGAACGCCTGCGCGTCCGCTATGGCGTCGGGCGTCCCTACATCCTCTACCTGGGGCGGATTCAGCCCCGCAAGAATCTGGCGCGGCTCGTCGCCGCCTTCGGGCAGGTACGGACGCGACATCCCGAGCTGCAGCTGGTCCTTGCCGGACCGCCCGGCTGGTTCGCTGACACGGTCCATGCGCAGGTGCAGGCGTTGGGGCTGGAACAGAGGGTGGTGTTTCCCGGCTACGTCGCTCCAGAGGACAAAGCGGCCTTGCTTTCTGGGGCGCGGCTGTTCGCCTTCCCCTCGCTCTATGAGGGTTTTGGCTTCCCGGTGCTGGAAGCGCAGGCCTGCGGGACGCCCGTCCTCGCTGCGGCGACCTCCAGTTTGCCGGAAGTGGCGGGTGACGGCGCGCTGCTGGTGGATCCTCTGGACACGGAGGCGCTGGCAGCGGGGTTGCTGCAGCTCCTGGAAGATCCGGCCTTGTGTCAGACTCTGGTCGCGCGCGGGAAGGAAAATCTGGCGCGTTTCTCTTGGGGACGCGCTGCGCAACAGACGGCAGCGATTTTGCAGCAGCTCGCGGCTTGAGAGCGCAGCTTTTGGGGAGGTTATCCCAATTTATCCCAAAATTATCCCAAGCCCTTTGGGATAAGCTGTCAGAGGCGTCTTGGAAATACTTCGTCAATGCCGCCGTCGCTCTGGGAAAACCGGCAGGCTTGAAGGGCGCCGTCGCCAGAGGCAAAAGAGCCCTGCCCGGCGGCTACGGCACTTGACTTTGTTTCCCGCTGAAGGATTCGACCTGCACGCGCACCAGCGTCGCCCGTGTCAGGGAAGCCTCGTTGTCGAAACGCTGTTTGACCGGTTCGGGATCCGGCTCCAGCTGCTCGATCATCAACATCAGCGCCGCGCGCTTGGCCGCCGGGTCTTCGATCACGAAGGCGCTGCCGCGGAACTGTACGGTGCGGAAGGCGTGATCACACTTCCCCGGCAGATAGCCGCGATCCTCCATGATCTGTCCCCACACGGTGGGATTGGCGCGGAGATAGTCCATCTTGCGTCCCTGCGCCGCGCAGTGAAAGTAGAAGCAGCGCGCGTCAGCATCGAAGGCGTAGTTCACGGTCGCCAGATACGGTTCATCCTGATGGCAGAAGGCCAGGGTCATGTATTTCTGTCCGCGGATGATTGCCAGAAGGGTCGCTTCATCAATGATGGCTTTTTCGGCTCGCCGCAAGTGGTACGGTGTCATGGGGACTCCTTCGAAAATAGAGATCAGCGGTCAGCAGTCAGCGAAAAAGCGAATCAGCGAAAAAAATCACTTGCGTAACAAAGGTACCGCCACTGACTAAAAAACGCAAGATTTCCTGGCGACTGCTGAAGATTGAGAATCAACTCTTGCCCCCTATCCCCTGGCCCCTTTCCCCCGCGCTGCGCGGGGGAAAGGGGAACTTTTTTTGTGGGGTTTTGCAGGCGGGCGTAGCCCGCCTGCAAAACCCCCTTATTTTTTCTCCCCTCCCCAACGACGTTTGCGCCGTTGGGGAGGGGGCAGGGGGTGGGGCAAAAGCTACAGTTCACAAAGGCTCATCCATCGCCGTCTAGCTACCTGGCGCCAGGCTGAACAATGACCGCACATTTTCATTCTTGAATGATGTGCGCCAGCACATGGCATCTCTTTCTGTAAGCGCTGCAGGGATCAACGCAAGATGTAGTACGTGCCGCGCTTGGCGCCGATCTTGAGCAAGACGCC
>JAAZNO010000304.1 GCA_012798275.1 Chloroflexota bacterium | reverse complement strand
TCCGAGATGACCTTTACCAATCTTTTCATCTGGCAAACGATTTACCAGACCTCCTGGGCGGTGTTGGATGACCATCTCCTGTTTCTGGTCCAGGACGAGGGCGAGCGGTTTTACTTCTTGCCGCCGATGGGACCGGGCCCACGGTTGGAAATTGTGCGCACTGCGTTGCGGTGGTTGCGTACCGCCGGTGCGGTTGAAACCCCCCGTATCGAGCGCGCCGACGCGCGGTTGGCAGAGGAATTGCGCGCGGCGGAGGATTTCACCATCGAACCGACCCGCGAGCATTTCGATTACGTGTATGCGCGGGAGGCCCTGGCGACGCTCGCGGGACGCAAATATAGCGCCAAGCGCAATCACATCAACAGTTTTTTGCGGGAACATACCTACGTTTACGAGCCGATGAGCGCCACAAACATCGAGGAGTGCTTGCGCGTGGCTTGCATCTGGTGTGAGAAGCATCGCTGTGAGGACGACATGAGCCTGCTGGAGGAGCGCGATGCCGTCTTCGCCGCGTTGAAGCATTTCGACGCCCTGCAGGGAGTTGGCGGCGTCATCCGTGTGGATGGGCTGGTCCAGGCCTTCACCATCGGCGAGATGCTCAACCCGGACACCTTTGTCGTCCACATCGAAAAAGCGGATCCCGATATTCGCGGCCTGTATCCGCTGATCAATCAGCAGTTCGTCCAACACAGCACGGAGGGCGCGACCTGGATCAATCGGGAACAAGACATGGGCGAGCCGGGACTGCGTCGGGCAAAGGAATCTTACTACCCCGATCATTTCGTGGAGAAATTTCGTATCTGGCAGCGCGAGTGAGTGCGGAGCAGGGGTGACGGCGAGATGACTTTTGTAGCGATGTTGCTCGCATGGATGGTAGGAACGGGTGCGGCGCTCGCCGCCGAAACCCTCATGGCGCGGCGTGAGTGGGGGCGGCCCGCGTGCCCACACTGTCAGACGCCGTACTCGTGGCTGCAGTGGAGCGCTGTCCTTTCACTGCTGACGGGGCGCCGCTTCTGCCGCGCGTGTGGGAAGCCCGGACGCTGGCAGCGGTTGGCAGGGGAACTCTTTCTCGCCGTGCTGTGGGGTTTCCTCGTGGCCCGCTATGGCGTCACCGGGCGGACGGCGCTGGCGCTGCTGGCCGGCATCCCTCTGGAAATGGTGCTCGTCACCGACCTGGAGACGCGGCTGATTCCTAACCGCATCATCGTGCCGGCGATCGCCGGGCTGGCAGTGCTGGGGCTCTTTTGCGGGCCGACGGTGCCCGGCCTCACCTCGTGGGCGTGGTGGCAGAGCCTCGCCGGCGGTGCGCTTGGTTTGGGCGTCTTCTG
Organism: Chloroflexota bacterium; assembly: GCA_012798275.1. Classification (GTDB taxonomy): domain Bacteria; phylum Chloroflexota; class Anaerolineae; order B4-G1; family SLSP01; genus JAAZNO01. Next base: position 11,086 of record JAAZNO010000304.1, on the reverse strand, counting down.
GGTGCTGGCGTCGTTGGGAAGCTTCGTGTGGGGGGAGGGCGCGCTGGGATACGGCGATGTGAAGCTGGCAGCTTACATCGGCCTGGCGGTAGGCTTCCCGCTGATCGTCGAAACGTTGGTCCTCACCTTCATTTTCGGTTTTGTGGGCGCGCTGGCCTTGATCTTTTCCCGTAAGGGATCCCTGCACTCGTTTTTTCCCTACGCGCCTTTCCTGGTGTTGAGCGCGGCGGTGACGATGCTGTGGGGCATGGAGATCGTCACCTGGTATTTCCGCTGATTTTGCGCTGAGGTGGGTCCATGTTGACTTCGTGGATAAGGAATCCGGAATTGCCTGGCGCGGCCTTCTTCGAGGCAGGCGGGCCAGTAGGCGTCTTCCTTTGTCATGGGTTCACAGCGACGCCGGCGGTCATGGCGCCGCTGGCGGAGAAGCTCCATGCGCAGGGTTACACGGTCGCGGGGCCGTTACTCCCCGGCCACGGTACGACGCCCTTTGAGCTGAACCGTTGCCGTTGGGAGGATTGGGTCGCCGGCGCCGAGGAGGTCTATCAACAGCTGGCGGCTACCTGCACGCGGGTCCTGGTGGGCGGCGAATCCTTGGGTGGACTGATAGCGCTCTATCTTGCTGCCGCCCATCCCGAAATTGCTGGCATCCTCGCCTTTTCTCCCGCGCTACAGCTCTATTCCCGCGTCGTCGCCGCGCAGGTGCGACTTTTCTGGCCCTGGCGCCCCTTCGCGGACAAGCCGGAGGGGCCGCCCTCTCGCGCCGATGCTTACTGGCAGGGGTATCGCGTCAACGCGCTAGCCGGCGTGCAGCAGATGTTGCAGCTCCAGCAAGTGGTGCGGCAGCGCCTGGAGCGCATCACGCAACCGTTGCTGGTCGTGCAAGGGCGTCTGGATCGCACGGTCGCTGCCGCAGGGCCGGCCCTGTTGGTGCGCGAGACGCACAGCCCGGAGGTCGAAGTGCATTGGCTGGCGGAGTCGGGGCATTGCACCACGATTGATGCGGAGTGGGAGACGGTCGTCGCCCTGAGTCTGGCCTTCATCGGGCGAGTTTCGCGCTGACGTTCGTCACCCACAACAAACAGGGCATTCATCGCGAATGCCCTGTTTGTATTGGCGGAGAGGGCGGGATTTGAACCCGCGGTACCTTGCGGTACACGCGCTCTCCAGGCGCGCGCGTTAGGCCGGACTACGCTACCTCTCCAAAACTGGCGGGATTATAACACAGCCATTTGATTGCGCAACTTCCCGCCAGCGGCAAGCTCAGGCTGTTACGGCGAAGGCTTTGGGCGCCGCGGCTTCACTCTGCGGTTGTCCTGCCTCTTCCTTCTTGCGCTCAGGCAAGGGGCGACCCTCGAAGGCCGCGGTGAAATCCTCTGTGGAGAGGGTCTCACGCTCCAGCAGATAGTGCACGACCCGCTCCAGGTTCTCACGGTGCTCGCGGATGACGCCCTTGGCCCGTCCATAGGCCTCTTGAACCAGGCGTTGCACCTCGGCGTCAATCCTTTGCGCCATCGCCTCGCTGTAATCGCGCTGCTCGCTGATCTCTCGCCCCAGGAAGATCATCTCTTCTTTCTTCCCGTACACCAGCGGGCCGAGAGTGTCGCTCATCCCGTAACGCATCACCATATCGCGCGCCATCTTGGTCACGTGTTCCAGGTCGTTGGCCGCGCCGGTGCTGATCTCATTGAAGCACACCTCTTCCGCGGCGCGTCCGCCGAGCCCGTAGGCCAGGTTGTCCAGCATCTTGCCGCGCTGCGTCAGGTAGTGATCCTGTTCGGGGAGCGTCAGGGTGTAGCCCCCCGCCATGCCACGCGCCACAATGGACACTTTGCGGACGGGGTCGCATTTGGGCAGCACATGGGCCACTACGGCGTGTCCCGCCTCATGGTAAGCGACGATGCGGCGTTCCTCATCGGTGATGACGCGGCTGCGGCGTTCTGGCCCGGCGATCACCCGCTCGATGGCTTCCTGGAATTCCGCCATGCCGATGCGTTTCTTTCCTCGCCGCGCGGCCAGGATGGCAGCTTCGTTGATGGTATTCTCGATGTCCGCCCCGACGAAGCCGGGCGTGGACTGCGCCAGCAGGCTCACATCAATGTGCGAGTCAATGGGTTTGCCGCGCAGATGCACGCGGAAGATGGCCTCACGCCCGCGAATGTCCGGCTGATCCAGAACGATGCGCCGATCGAAGCGTCCCGGCCGCAACAGTGCCGGATCGAGGATGTCCGGCCGGTTGGTCGCCGCGATCACGATCACGTTGGTGTCCGTGCCGAAACCGTCCATCTCCACGAGAATTTGATTGAGCGTTTGCTCGCGCTCATCGTGGGAACCGCCAAGTCCCGCGCCGCGATAACGTCCGACGGCGTCAATCTCATCCACGAACACGATGCAGGGGCTGTGACGCTTGGCCTGGTCGAAGAGGTCGCGCACGCGGCTGGCCCCCACGCCGACGAACATCTCGACGAACTCTGAGCCGGAGATGCTGAAGAACGGCACCCCGGCTTCGCCCGCCACCGCCTTGGCCAGCAGCGTCTTCCCCGTCCCCGGGGCGCCCATCAACAGCACGCCTTTAGGGATGCGCGCTCCCAGGTTGATGAATTTTTGGGGATCCTTGAGAAATTCGACGATCTCTTGCAATTCTGCCCTGGATTCATCAATGCCGGCGACATCCTCAAAAGTGACGGTAGGACGGTCGCTGTTGAACATGCGCGCCCGGCTCTTGCCGAAGGAGAGCGCCTGGTTGTTCACACCCTGGAACTGGCGCATGATGAAATAGGCCAGCACGCCCAGGGCGGCGATCGCTAAAAAGGTCGTCCCGGCGCCCACCACAGTGGTCCAATCCACAGGCTCCTCAATCGTGATGGTGACTCCCTGAAGCGCTTCAGAAGTCGTTCCCAGCGCCAGGAGCTGCTCGACAATGGTAGATTCGGGTTCCTTCCGTGAGAGCGCCTTCTTGTCATCGGTGTATGTCACTTCGACAGTATTGCCTGCCACTGCTATGCTTTTGACTTTGCCGGCGTTGATGTCTGAGGCCACAGCCTGGATGGGCACCGTTTCATTTTGCCCGTCATTGCCAAAATAGCCGTAGAGCAGGAAGAACATAGCGATGATCAAGATGACGTAGATGAAGGGATTGCTGTTTCCTTGCTTTTTCACACTGCCTCCTTTTCTTTCCGCGAATGTCAGCGCTACTTCCGCCCTCGCCGTATGGGACGAGGCGCCGCTGTCGTGGAAAGCTTTAGCTGCATTATACCATGAACCCGCCAGAAAAGGGTGGCGGGTTCACGCAGGGAGGCGGGCCACACCGTTGAGTCTGGATCAGGGGCGGATTTCTATCTGGGTGACGAGGATGCTGTTGTCGCTGACTTGCGCCCGACCCGCGTCAATGACGGGTAGGCGCGCGTCGCCGGTGTACAGGCCCACGCGCAGTTGATAAGTCCCGGCAGCGGCGCCGATGGGAATCGTCAGCTGATGGGGATCCACGATAATTTCGCCGGCCTGCCACGTCGTGGTGGGGCTCATGCCGTTCAACGGCTCGCTATCGTGTTGCGCGATCATTTGCTGGGCGGGGCTGAGCAGATGCACGAAAACCGTATAGCGTTGCGCGATGGGCTGCAACGCCCGCCAGCGCAGCGTCAGCGGGAGCGTGCTGCCCGGCCGCAGGGTGGTCTGGGGCAAGCGCGCTTCCTCGAGGATGATCAGATTGTTCAGATTGACTTGCAGGGGAATCGGCTGCTCGACGCCGCCGCTGAGCGTCAGGGTGATCGTGGCGCCGGCGCGGATTTGGGTGTCGGGCGGCGGTTGTTGCTCCAGGATTTTCCCGCGCGGCTCTGTGCTCCAGACTTCCTTCGTGACGATGAGCAACCCTTGGGCTTCCAGATCGGCCTTGATGACGTCGTGTTGATAGCCCACCAGATTGGGGAGCTGGAAGGCGCGTCCCTGCGCCACCGTGACGTTGACGTTGCTGCCGCCTGGCAGCTGCGCCCCGGCGCGCGGTTCCTGCTCCAGGATGGTGCCGGGCAGGGCCTCGGTTGTCTCGCGTTCCGCCGCGACATTGAGCCGCAAGCCGTAGCTTTCCAGCAGGCGTTGGGCCTCCGGCGCGCTCAGGTGGATGAGATTGGGCGCCGTCACGATCTCGGTCGTTGCCTCCACCGTGGGCGTGATGGTGGCGATGGGCGGGGCGGGCAGCGTGGGGGTCGTCATGTAGGCCTGATAGACGCGCCACATCAGCGGGATCAGACCCAACACCGCCACTGCCGCGACGATCCACAACACCCACAGCAGCCAATCAGGTTGATCCGCCGTCTCGGCTTGAGGCTGGGCCGACGGCGCCGGGGCGACGGGCGCGGCCGGCCGCGGGGCGACGGGGATGGGCGGCACTGCGGCCGGCGGCGGCGCGAGGGGAACCTTGGGCGGCGCGGCGAGGGGGGCTTGCGGGACCGTCCCCTCCTCCGCGCTTTGGCGGTAGGCCTCGATTGCCATGCCAAACTGTTCGGCATTGCGATACCGCGCTGCCGGTTCCTTGGAGAGCACTTTGCGCACCAACCACTCCAGGCGCGGCGGGATGCGGGGATTGAAGGACGTCATCGGTGCCGGGTCTTCCTGCACATGCTTGAGCGCCAGTTCCGTGGGATCCTCAGCGTGGAACGGCGGCACCCCGGTGAGCATTTCGTAGAGCACCACGCCGATGCTGTACACGTCGGAGGCCGGGGTGGGAGGCTGGCCCAGCACCTGTTCCGGGGAAATATAATGAGGACTGCCCCAGATCAGCTGCTCGCTTTCTCCCCCGGCGGCGGGTTTCTGGAGGGCGCGCGCGATGCCGAAATCGGTGATTTTGACCTGTCCGCCCGGCGTCACCAGGATATTTTGCGGCTTGATGTCGCAGTGCACCAGTCCCGCGCGATGGGCGACGCCGACACCGGCGCAAATCTGGCGGGCCAGCTCCAGTGCCTGCGCCACCCGCAAGGGCGCCTGTTCGCGGATGAGCGTCTTCAGGTTCTGGCCGTTGACGAGCTCCATGACGATGTACGGGCGCTCATTCTGGGCGTCGAGGGGTTGGATGCCGACATCGTAGAGGTGCACAATGTTGGGGTGATCGAGGCGGGCGGAGGCGCGGGCCTCGTTCAAGAACCGCGCGCGGAATTCGGGGTCGCTGGCATAGGGCTCCCGCAACATTTTGATGGCGACGGGGCGATCGAGCAGGGTGTCATGCGCTTTGTAGACTAACGCCATGCCGCCCGTGCCGAGCAATTCCCCTAACCGATAGCGGTTATTCAGAATCGTCGCTTCCATGATGATTGTCCCTCCAAGACTGTGCTCCTGCGCCAGCCGTTGACGCGCCGGCGTGCGCTCGCCATCTTTCAGCTAACTCATTTTACAGCAATGAGACGAAATGACAACGACTTCCCGAAATGGCCAGGGCTTGTCACAAAGTCCAGATGTGTTAGAATGACCCGCTGGAGACTGCAATGCAATCCGACTATCTATTGTTGGTGCTCACCGGTATTGCCGGTGTGTTGTTGCTGCTGGTGATCGAGCTCCTCCCCGGGGTGCGGCTTTGGCGCAAGCCTTTGACGGCGACCTTATTGAGCTTGATGACGTTACTCTGGGTCGCGCTGCCTTCCGCGGGTCGGTGGCCGCTTTCCGTGTGGTCGCCCTCGACGGCGTTGGGGGGAATTCTCCTGTGGGATTTGACGCCGCCGTTGTGGGGTCTGGGGTTGGTCATGGCGCTGGCCCTCAGCGGTGCGGCCTGGATCGAGGCCGCTGAGTCACGTCCCTCTCTGCCGCTTTCGGGCCCCATTACGCTGGCGGCGCTGCTGATAGCGTGGCATGCCCTCGCGGGCGGCTCTCTGTTGACCACGTTGGCTTTGTGGGCCGTCTTCGATGTGCTGTGGGGCGTTGCCGGCTTGCTGGCTGGCAACGAGGGTGAACGCATGACCTTTGGGCTGTTTGTGCACGGCGGGGCCACGCTGTGTCTGTGGACGGCTTTTTTGCTGCTCTCGCGCGAGGGCGGTGGCACCCTGTGGTGGCTGTTGTGGCCCTCGACGCCCGTCATGGTGTTACTGGTAGTGGCGGCATTCCTGCGCATAGGTCTATATCCGTTTCAGGTGGTTTTTCCGCGGCGCTTGCGCGCTGGAAGTCCCCTGACCCTGGTGAGCCTGCTGGCGCCGTTGCTGGGATTTGGCCTGCTCTATCGGTTGCTGCTGTTGCCGGGAGGCGCGGCTTTGCCGACAGGCGTGGCGGTGATGGGCGGGGTGTCATTCCTGTGGGGCGGCGTGCGGGCGCTCTTGGGGCGGGGCAAGGCCGTCTTGCTGTGGGCCGGCTATGGCTTGCTCGGCGGCATCGCGGCGGCCGTGACGCTCACCGGCTTGACCTCACTGCTGCCGGCAGCTCTGGCGGTATGGCTGCTCGGTCTGGCGTTGCTGTTGACGCTGCACCGTCGGGACGTCGGGGCGGTATTCTGGTCGTGGCCCGCCTGGATGGCGCTGGTGCTGTGGTTAGGCGCTCCCCCGTCGCCGCTGGGGTCCCTGTTCGGTGCGGCGCTCGCAACGGGGAATGGGGGGATGCGCTTGACGTTGCTCCTCGGCTGGGCCGGCAGCTCCGCCGCGCTGTTGCGCTGGACGCGAGAGCCTTGGGAGACTTCCGGCGCGGCGACGACGGTCACTCCGCTGTTTGCCTGGCAGCAGCTGGGGCTGCTCGCCGGTTTGGCGCTGCCTCTGGGCGGGATTTGCTGGTCGCTGGGGACGGCAGCTCCTACCTTCAGCGGGTCGGCCCTGGCGCTGTGGGCGTTGATGTTGCTCCTGACGCTGGGCCTGTGTTGGGCGATCTCGTGGCTGCAGGGGCGAGGATCCGCCTCGCGCTGGGGGAGCCGCGTCACCGCGGGACTGCGGGCTGGGGCGGACCTCACGGAAATCCTCGACCTGCAATGGCTGCACCGCGCGATGTTGCGCGGCATGGGGCGCCTGCTGAGCCTGGTCCGCGTGTTCTTTGAGGTGGTGGAAGGGAGCGGCGCGCTGTTGTGGTCGCTGTTGGTCTTGCTCGTGATCTTACTGGTGGCGATGAACCGATGACTCCTTTCGCAGTGTGGTTGGACCGCATCAGCGGTGTGACAACGACGACGGCGGTGTGGGGCTTATTCCTCTCCGGCGCGGTAATTTACTTCATCGTGGAGTGGCGCCTGCGCGTGTTGGCCCTTTTCGCGCAGTACCTCTTCATCGGCGTGCTGTTCACGCGCGTCTTTGTGGATCGCCCGGAGATGTCGCTGCTCAAAGTGCTGGTAGGCTGGCTGGTCTGCGGCGCGCTGTTCCTCAGCGTGCGCATCCGTCAAACGGCGGGCGAAAGGCCGCATTTCCATTGGGCCGCTGACTTGCCGTTTCGCATCCTGTCGCTGGTGATGATGACGGTCGTGGCGTATCTTGCCTCACAGCGTTACACCCTGCCCTTCGTCCCCCAAGACCTGGCGCTGGGATGCATTCTGCTGGCGGTGTTCGCCTTGCTGTTCATCGGCGCGGAGGAGGACGCCGGCGTGGTGGGGGTGGGGGTGCTCAACCTCCTGGCGGCGTTGGACCTCTTCTATTCGGCGCAGGACCCCGGCCTGGTCGTCACCGGAATGTTGATCATGGTTAACCTGTTGGTAGGGCTGGCGATCTCGTATTTGACCGTCGCCGAGGTGCGCACATGACGATTGCCGGCCCTCTCTTTGTCCTGGGTGTGCCGCTGGCAGTCGCCGCGGTGTTGCAGATTCTGCGGCGCTGGACAATAATCTCAGTTTTTCTGGCGGCGCTGACCGCGGCGGGCATGGGAGTGTTGCTCACGCTTCTGCCGTTGGGGGGCGTGTGGACCTTCCGCGGGCTGACGGTCGAGCTCGCGCGCCCGCTGGTGGTGATGGGCCGGGTGGTGCAAATCGAGGCCGCCGACATCTTCGTGCTGCGCTACATCTTCTTCACGGCGGCGGCGTTGTTTCTCCTGGCGTGGCGATTTCTGCCGCACTCGAATTTCTTTCCCGTGGGGTTGGCTGCCGCGGCGCTGTTTTCTGGCGCCTTCATGGTCGAGCAGGTGGTCTACACCGCGCTGCTGGTGGTGATGGGGGCCATTCTCACCGTGTTCCCGCTGCACGAGTCGGGTGGAGCGGCGAAGGGCGGCCTGCGCTATCTCGTTTACACCGTGCTGGCGCTGCCGGGGCTCATGGTGACGCAGCTGCTCTTGGACCTCTTCATGGTCTTCCCTAACGATCAGGGCCTGCTCAACACGGCGACCGTGTTGCTGGGAGTGTCCTTTGCCATCCTGTTCGGCGCCGTGCCGTTCCAGAGCTGGCTGTCAGCGGTCTCCAGCGATGGCTCGCCCCCCGTGGTGACGTATCTGTTCACGGTCAACACAGGCACCGTCTGGTTCCTGTTGCTGGCCTATTTCCGCAATTACCCCTGGCTGAGCCAGCAGGCGGCGTTTGGCACCTTGTTCACCACCCTGGGGCTGGTGATGATGGTGACGGGCGGCGTGCTGGCGGCGGCGCAGCAGCGGCTGGGACGTCTGGTCGGCTATGCCACCCTGGTGGACAACGGCGCGATGTTGCTGGCGTTGGGAACTGGCCGCATGGAGGGGCTGGCTTTGGCGGCGCTATTGCTGCTGGCGCGTCCCTTCTCCCTGGGATTGATGACCCTGGGATTGCAGGGGCTGCGGCAGCTCACCGGGGGCCTTGATGATCACCTGGCGCTGGAGGGAGCCGCTTTCCGCGCCCCGTGGAGCACCATGGCCTTTCTGGTCGGCGGCATCGCTCTCGCCGGATTCCCCCTCTCGCTTGGATTTGCCGCGCGCTGGGGCCTCTATCGCATCACAGCGATGACTAATTTCGCGAATGCCATGGTGGCGTTGGGGTCCGCTGCTGCCGTGATGTTGGGGATCGTCATCAGTATGCGCGTGTTGCTCACCCGTCCCGTGGCGCGGCCGGCGAGTGAGGCGCCGCCGCCGGCGAGTGCCCCTATCTTGAAGGAGGATCGGCTGGTCGTCGTGTTGATCGTGGCATTGTTGCTGGTCACCCTGGCCCTGGGATTCTTTCCCCGCGTGGCGAGCAATCTGGCTGTCGAAATGGCCCAGTGGTACACCTTCTTCCCATGAGGGGGCCGATGACGCTCGACGACCTGCCCCGCCTGGAGCTGTCTGACTATCGCCTGCGCCAATGGGACTACCTGTTGCGCATCACGCGCGCGCTGGTCTCGCGGCTGGACCTGCGGGCCGTGCTGCGGCTGATTTTGCAGGGAGCGGTGGATTTGCTCCAGGGGCAGGCAGGTTTGATTGCCTTGCGCACCTCGGTGCCGCTGACCGGGCATCGGGGCGGCGAGCGTGTGAGCCGTGCACCCGGCGAGTTCGTCTTTTGGGCCAGCTACGGATTGCCGCCTGCCATGGTCGAGGCCTTCGATCCGCTCGTGGAAGACCCCCCCGAAACCTCGGAGAACGGCGAATTGAGCATCCCCGGCCTGGCCACGAAGCTGGAACGGATCGCCGAAGCGACCGGCCTGTTGCTGCGACAGGTCGTCGCCCTGCCGCTGGTCGCCGAACGGCAGCCGCTTCCGCCGACGTCGGGGACCACGCTGGTCAAAGTGGCGGAGCCTGCCGCGCGCGAGCAGGATCTCCTGGGGCTGATTTTCGTCTTCCGCTCGCACAGCCTGCATTTCTCACGGGATGAGCGCCAGATTCTGGCGAATTTCGCGGACTATGCCGCCATCGCGGTAACCAATGCGCGCCTGTATGAGACTTCGGTCACCGAACGGCGACGCCTGGACGCCTTGCTCGAAGTGAGCGCCAATGGCATCATGGTGCTGGGCGCCGATTTGACCGTCGAGCGGATCAATCCGGCGTTGGCGGCGCTCACGGGCTGGCGCCCGGAGGACGTCATCGGACGTCCGCACGACGCGCTGATCGCCTGGAATCGCGTGGATTCCGGTCAGCCTTTGACGCCGACGATGGCGGCGAGTTGGGCGGGGTATGCCGAAAGCGGGCATGAGGCGGACGCGCACTCGCTGCATGTCGAAGGTGAATTGCGCCGCCGTAATGGCAGCGTCGTCAGCGTGGATATTACCTACGCGCCCCTGGTGGTGCGTCCTGGCCGGTTGCTCAACGTCATCGGCATCGTTCATGACATCACGCGCTTCCGGCAGGCCGATGCGCTCAAGGACACGTTCATCTCCGTCGTCTCCCACGAGCTGAAAACGCCGGTCGCCATTATCAAGGGCTACGCGGAGACCCTGCAGCGGCCCGAGGCGCGACACAATCCAGCGCTCGCCGACGAGATGCTGGGGGCGATTGTCGAGGAGGCCGACCGTCTGGCGCGGCTGGTGGATGACCTGCTGGACGTTTCGCGTCTTGAGGCAGAAGGGCTGCCCTTTAAGAATGTGGAGCCGGTTGACCTGCGCCTCATCGTGCAGAGGGTCATCGAACGGTATCAGCCGCAGACGCAACGGCACACGTTTTCGGTGCAGTTTCCGGAGGACTTCCCTACCGTCGAGGGCGATCCCCGCCGCCTGGAGCAGGTATTCGACAATCTCGTCTCCAACGCGGTGAAATATTCGCCGCAGGGCGGGCCGGTACGCATCGTGGGCGCGGCGACGCCAGCGGAAGTGTTGCTCGCCGTGCAAGATCACGGCGTGGGGATTCCTCTGGAAGAGCAGGAGCGCGTTTTTGAGCGCTTTTATCGCGTGGAGGGCCCGGAGACACGCGCGGTTTCGGGCACGGGATTGGGCCTGTACCTCACCCGCGCGATCGTCCGCTCGCATGGAGGGCGCATTTGGGTGGAAAGTACCCCTGGTCAGGGGGCAACTTTCTTTGTCGCGTTGCCGCGTCAGACAGGTATGGTGCTCTGGCAGGGGGAGGGCGATCAGGGCGGATCTCAGGGGTGATTTTCCAGCAGCTGTTCAGCCTGGCGCCAGGTAACTGGACGGCAATGGACGCACCTTTTTTGACCCGCGAAATCTGTGTTCATTCGTGCGCTATTTCGGGGAACGCAGAGGGAATTTTTGTGGTCCATGGTAAAAATTATCATGTATGCAAGCTCATTATCATTAAAGGAATAAGGAGGATTACAAATGCCAAC
>JAAZNO010000303.1 GCA_012798275.1 Chloroflexota bacterium | reverse complement strand
TGCTGGGAATCGCCGCCGTCTTCATGGTGACGGGGGCAATCACCCTGCACCTGGCAAGCGCCAGCGGCGCCCTCGCCCCCCCCGTCAGCCCCCAACGGCTGATCGCCGTAGTCCTGGGCTGGAGCATCGCCTGGGGCGGCGCGCTGTTCTACCTCGTGCGCTGTCGCCCGCAGGCGGATCTGTGGATGTTGCCGCCGGCTGCACTGCTGACGGGATGGGGCTTGCTGTTGCAGGCCCGGCTCGCGCCTAACTTCCTCAGACGGCAGATCGTGTGGCTGATACTCGGCGTGGCGCTCATGTGCGCGCTCAGCAGCAGCACCTCCCTCATGCGACTCTTACGGCGCTATCGCTACACGCTGTTGGTCGGCGGCCTGCTCCTCCTGGCGACGACTTTGCTCTTCGGCGTCAATCCTTCCGGCGCCGGCGAGCGCCTCTGGCTGGGAGCCTTCGGCCTCTATTTCCAGCCTTCGGAGCTGCTCAAATTGCTGCTCATCGTCTACCTCGCCGCTTATCTGGCCGACCGGCGTGAAATCCCGCGCCGCTCAGTACGCCGCGGCGCGCTGTGGCCTGCGGTCCTCGGTCCCATGCTGCTGATGATTGGCCTGGCTCTGGTGTTGTTGGCCTGGCAGGAGGATCTCGGCGCCGCGCTGCTCTTCTATCTGACCGCGCTGGCGATGCTGTATCTGGCCTGGGGACGTCTGGAACACGTGCTGATAGGCGGCCTCATGTTCGTGCCGGTGGTGGCCGCCGGTGCGCTGCTCTCGACGCGGGTCGCCTTGCGCGTCAGCATCTGGCTCGATCCCTGGGCGCCGGAGCAGGCCGACCGCGCCTTCCAAATCCTGCAATCACTCTTCGCCATCGCCGCCGGCGGCCTCTTCGGACAGGGGTTGGGCCTGGGACGCCCCGATCTCATCCCCGTCGTCCACAGTGATTTCGTCTACGCCGCACTGGTCAACGAATTCGGCGTGACCGGAGCGGTCGCAGTCCTGGGGCTGCTCGCCTGGCTGATTCAAAGGGCCTTGAAGCTGGCGCGGCGCAGTGAAGCGCCCTTCGAAGCGCTGCTGGCGGGCGGCATCGCCGCATGGATCGGCATTCAGAGCAGCGTGATCATCGCCGGCAACCTCAAACTCATCCCGCTCACCGGCGTGACGTTGCCCTTCTTGAGCTACGGCGGCTCCTCGCTCGTCATGCTGCTGGGAGCGTTGGGCCTGCTGTTGAACATCTCCACGCCGCATCCCGTTGCGGCCAGCCTGCCGCTGAAGAGCGCTCCGAACGTTCCGCCGCTCGCGCACACCCTCCTCGGATTGGGGAAGGGCCTGCTCCTGCTGCTGAGCATCTGCGCCCTCGAGACCGGCTATTGGGCCGTGGCACGCGCTGACGCCCTGCGGGCATATCCCACCAATCCCCATCGTATTCTGGCCGAGATGCGCATCCAGCGCGGGCGCATTCTCGATCGGCGCGGGGTGGCGCTGGCCGACATCACCATAGATCAGCGCGGTTACGTCGAACGGCTCTATCCCGTCCCCGCAGCGGCGCCGGTCGTGGGATATGCGACCCTCGAATATGGCACCGATGGCATGGAAGCGGCGTGTGACCCCGCCCTCCGCGGCGATTTGGGACGCACGGCCTGGGTTGCTGCCAGGGAACAGCTCCTCCAGCAAGCGCCGCAGGGCGCCGACATTCGGCTGACCCTCGACGCCCGCCTGCAGCAGCAGGCGCAGGCACTACTGGCGCAACAACAGGGCGCCATTGTGCTGATGGACAGCCACAGCGGCGAGATTCTGGCGCTGGCTTCGGCGCCTACCTATGATCCCGCGACCGTGGCCGAGAACTGGGACAGCCTGCGGGAGGACCCCACCTCGCCGCTGCTGAACCGCGTCACGCAGGCGCCGGTTCAACCGGGGGGCGCGCTGCAGACCCTCATCACCGCAGCCGCCCTCGAACGGGGCTTGTCCACCGCCACCTTCACCCCGACGTTCGCCGCGCCCATAATGTGGAACGGCCACACCCTCACCTGTCGCATGGCGCCCGGCGGCGACACCTGGGAAGCGGCCCTGTCAAGCGCCTGCCCCGCGCCGTTTGCCGCTGCCGGACAAATGCTCGGCGCGGAATCGCTGGCGGAAGTGTTTGCGCGCTGGGGACTCACGACCGCGCCGGCGTTGGAGCTGCCGGTCCTCGTCGCCGAATGGGATGCGGAAAACGTCACTCCCCTCATGGAAGCCCTGGGACAGGGCGAGCTGCTCGTCACGCCGTTGCAAATGGCTGGCGTCGTCGCGGCGCTCGCCAACGACGGCGTCCGACCGCCGCTGCACCTGTTGGAAAAATCACAGCCCGGTTGTCCAGAACCGCCGGCCGCCGCCACCCGCCTTCTCGACGCCACGCTAGCGGTCCGCTTGCGAACGGCCTGGCCTTCTTGGACAGGAGACGCGGTC
>JAAZNO010000302.1 GCA_012798275.1 Chloroflexota bacterium | reverse complement strand
TTGCGCGCCGCCTTCCTGCAGGGGATACCGACCCAGCGGCACACCCTCGTCGCCTTCGCCATTTGTGGGGCGCTGGCGGGACTGGCAGGCGCGCTGCAAGCGACCGCGGTCTACCACCGGCTGATCCCGCGCATCTCTGGAGGCCTGGGCTATACGGGCATGCTGGTCGTCATCCTGGCCAACTATCGCCCGGAACTCGTCCCGGCCGTGGCGATCTTTTTCGCCGCGATTGGCGTAGGCAGCCCGCGCCTGGAGTTGAATTTACAGCTCGACGCCTCGCTGGGGGGCGTGATCGAAGGCACCGTCGTGTTGTTTGTGCTGCTGGGAGCTGGCCTGCGCAAGCGTCTGGGCGGCGCCAGGCCCCCCTCCACCTCAGAAGGGAGTTGAGGTCGCATGGACCCCTTCATCATCAGCACCCTGGCTTCCATCGTCGCCAACGCCGCGCCCATCATTTATGCCAGCATCGGCGAGACTCTCACCGAAAAAGCGGGCGTGATCAATCTCTCACTCGATGGCACGATTCTGCTCACGGCCATGGCCTCCTTTGCGGTGGCGTACAACACCGGCAGCGTGCTCCTGGGCTTTCTGTGCGCCGCGCTGATCGGCGCCCTGATCGCTGGCATCGTCGCCCTGGCCAGCATCGAGTTGGAGCAGGAACAAGTCGCCGTGGGTTTCGTGCTCACCCTCCTCGCGGCAGATCTCAGCTCCTTCCTGGGAAATCCCTACGTCAATCTCGCCGGCCCCTACCTGCAGCAGCAGCCCTTCCCCCTGCTCAACCGCCTCCCCATCGTGGGGGACATCTTCTTCAACCACAATCTGGCGATCTACGGCAGTTTTGCCGTGATCCTGGCGGCGTGGTGGTGGATGGCCAAGACGCAGCCCGGCCTGCGGATGCGCGGCGTGGGCGAGCGGCCCGAATCCGCCTTCGCGCGGGGAGTCAATGTCTTTGGCGTGCGCTACGCCTACACTCTGCTCGGCGGCGCCCTGGTAGGAATCGGGGGAGCCACCTACTCCCTCGTGGTCAAGCTCGGCTGGAGCCACAATCACACAACCGGCAACGGTTGGATCGCGCTGGCGATTGTCATCTTCGGCGGCTGGGATCCGTGGAAGGTAGCGGGAGGCGCCTATCTCTTCGGGGCATTGCGCGCGCTCGGCAGCGCGCTGCAGCGCAACCCGGCGTTCGTCAACGTGCCCACGCAAATCTTCGCTACCGCGCCCTTCGCGCTGATGATCCTGTTCCTGGCGCTGACCAGCAGCGGGTTGACCGATCGGTTCCTGGAGCTGTTCTCGCCCGGAACGCAGCGGCGCCTGGAGCGCCTCATCCGGGGACGTGGGCCGGCAGCGCTGGGGAAGCCGTTTCAACGGGATTAGAAGAAGCAGTTAAGGAGACACCCTTCATGTCCAATCCACGTTACACTCTCGCCATTCTGGGCGGAACCGGCAATGAAGGCCCCGGCCTGGCGCTGCGCTGGGCCAAAGCCGGGCACAAGGTCATCATCGGCTCGCGACAGGCAGAGAAGGGGGAGCGCGTCGCCGCCGAGATCAACGCACGGCTGGGAGCGGCGTTGGTCGTCGGCATGACCAACGAAGACGCCGCCCGCGCCTGTGACGTCGCCGCACTGACCGTGCCTTACGCCGCCCAAAATCCCCTGCTGGAAAGCTTGCAGGACGTCCTCCAGGGCAAAGTGCTCATCAACGTGACCGTAGCGATGCAACCGCCCAAGGTCGCCCGCGTCTACATCCCGCCGGAAGGGTCCGCGTGCGAGCAGGCGCAGGCGCTGCTCGGTCCGGGGGTCCAGGTGGTGGCGGCATTCCAGAACGTCGGAGCGCACAATCTGGAAGATCCCGAACAGCCGCTGAATTGCGATGTGCTGGTCTGCGGCGACAGCAAAGAGGCCAAAGCTGTCGCCATCGGGCTGGCGGAGGATCTGGGCACCCGTGGCATTGATGCCGGGCCTCTCGTCAACGCCAAAGTCGTCGAGGGGTTGACCTCAGTGCTCATCGGGATTAACATTCGCTACAAGGTCCCCGGTGCGGGCATTCGCATCACGGGGCTGCCGGAGTGATCCGTTTTCACCGCTGAGAATGCGCGGTAAAAATTCTGCGGCCGCTTTCGACCTGACAACCCTATGACTGCAGCACACCTCAGCCTCATCGCTCTGCCGGGAATTCCTGACGTCGCGCCAGGAGACGACCTCGCGGCCGTGATCCTGGCGGCGCTGGAACGCGCTGGCCTGCGCCTGCAAGATGGCGATGTCCTGGTCATCACGCAAAAAATCGTCTCCAAAGCGGAGGGACGCGCGGTACCGCTGGACGCCGTCACGCCCACGGAGACGGCCCTGGCGCTCGCCGAAGCCACGGGCAAAGATCCGCGCCTCACGGAGGTGATCCTCCAGGAGTCGCGCGGCGTGATCCGCCAACGCGGCGGCGTCCTCATCATGGAAACCCATCACGGCTGGATCTGCGCCAATGCGGGCGTGGATCGCTCCAACGTCAAAGACGCGGCAGGCGAGGTGGCGCTACTGCTGCCCCTCGATCCCGACGCCTCGGCGCGCCACATCCGCGAGGCGCTAAGCGCTGCCACCGGGGCGGACATCGCCATCATCATCAGCGACACCCACGGGCGCGCATGGCGCGAAGGGACAGTCAACGTCGCCATCGGCGTGGCGGGAATGCGGCCCCTCGCCGACCTGCGCGGGCAGCGGGATCGCTACGGCTACATCCTGCGGGTCACCGTCGTCGCTCGCGCCGACGAGCTGGCGGCGGCGGCGGGCCTGCTCATGGGGCAGGCTGCCGAAGGCGTGCCGGTAGTGCTGATTCGAGGCGCTGATTACCCTCGCGGGGAAGGTCGCGCCGTCGAGATGCAACGTCCGCCGGAGCGGGACTTGTTCCGCTGAAAGGCGCGGGGGAGCAAGGGAGCAGGGGAGCAAGGGAGAGGGGGAGAGAGGGAGAGGGGGAGTGGATCACTCATTATTTGTTACCCATTCCCTATTACCCATTCCCTATTACCCATTACCCATTACCCATTTTCCATTACCCATTTCCCATCACTAATTGTTCGCTAACCCGCTATCGTAAAGGAGACTATCATGCCACAGACCGAAATACCACGGGTCGCTTTGTACTTGCAGGATGCACATCCTCTCCGGGATGGCATGGAATACGCGCGTTACGCCGAGGCGCGCGGTTTCGAGGCCGTCTGGCAGGCCGAAAGCCGCCTGGTGCGCGACGCCATCGTCCCCATGGCCGCCTTTGCCGCCGTCACCGAGCGCATCAAAGTCGGCTCGGGCGTCATCAACAACTGGACGCGGAACATCGGCCTGCTCGCGGCCACCTTCCTCACCCTCGATGACCTGGCCCCCAATCGCATCATCTGCGGCATCGGCGCGTGGTGGGACCCCCTGGCGCGCAATGTGGGCATCGAGCGCCGCAAGCCGCTACAGGCAATGCGCGAGACCGTTGAAGTGTTGCGCCGCCTGCTCGCCATGGAAAATGTGACCTTCCACGGGGAATTTCTCCACGTCGAGGGCATCGAGCTGGACGTAGTTCACGGACGCCGCGAGCCGCGCAACGTCCCCATCATGATCGGCGCGACCGGCGACAAGATGATGGAGCTGGCCGGCGAGATCGCCGATGGCACCGTCCTCAACTACTGCGTCCCGCCGGAGTACAACGACAAGGCTATGGAGTTGCTCGACATCGGCGCGCGGCGCGCCGGACGCAGCGTCTACGACCTCGACCGCCCGCAGCTCATCGTGTGCTCCGTCCACGAAGACCGCGATGAAGCCATCCGTGGGGCGAAGATGCTGCTCACCCAATATCTGGCACAACAGCCGCACATCGCCAAAGCCAGCGGCGT
>JAAZNO010000301.1 GCA_012798275.1 Chloroflexota bacterium | reverse complement strand
GGCGTATTTCGAGCAAGGTTTCAGTGGACGCCGCGCCGAACGGCTGAACCTGGCCGTCAGGCGGCTGCGGCGCGAGTGCTGACCAGGCGCCAGGGGACGGGGTCAGCCGCTGCAGGGGGCTCCGGCCACCCCCCGCACCTGGCGTCTCCTCTCAAACCCGGATTATCCAGAATCCTCTTGCCATGCCCCAACTTTACGGCGTCGAACGTGGGTTTTTGACAACCTCGAGGATATTACTATACTGAAGCCAGGTAAAAAACGCCCCAGAGCGCTGCATTCGCCTGGGACGTTTGCCACGGCGCTTTGCTCGCCGCAGCGGAAGTCAGTATACATGATCCGCCCGCCGGTGCAAGCAGTTTTCTGGCAACAGCGTTGCCCGGAGACTTACGAAGCGCTGGCGGGTTTTGTATGGAGTGAGGCACGCCTATGACTCAAGTCGTCATCGAGAATCCGGTCATCAATTCCCCCTTCGCGGAGCCGACACGCCACTTCCGCTTTGGCGACGAGGGGATCACTAACGAGCTGCTAGAGGGGCGGCGCACGAGCTCATATTTTGTGCCGATTGCACAGCCCCGGAAAAAGGGCCAGACATCGTTCTTCGAGACGGAGTGGGTCGAGGAGCGGATTCAGGAGAACCAGCTCATCAATGACATCCGCGTGCGTGTGGCGCGCTGGCGACAGGGCGGCTATCTGGGCGTGACGCCGGTGACGGCGCGGTTGCTGGCGTACTGGACCAACCCGGAGCGCGAGAATAAGCTCTTTTTCTGTCAGATCGAAGCGCTGGAAACGCTCATCTATCTGACCGAGGCGGCGAAGCGCTACGGCGACGCCTGGATCGAGAATGCGCTGCAGGAAGCCAACGCGCAGGCCAACCCCGGTCTGCCTCGCGTCGCCATGAAGATGGCGACCGGCGCGGGCAAAACCGTGGTGATGGCGATGCTGATCGCCTGGCATACGCTCAACAAGGCAGCCTATCCCCAGGATGCCCGCTTCAACAACGCCTTCCTGATTGTCACGCCAGGTATCACCATTCGCGACCGGCTGCGGGTGCTGTTCCCCAACGATCCTCAAAATTACTATCGCCTGCGCGATATTGTCCCCGCACCAGAAATGGACACGCTGGGCCAGGCGAAGATCGTTATCACCAATTTCCACGCTTTCCAACAGCGGGAGAAGATTGCGGCAGGCCGCCTGACCAAAGCGCTGCTCGCCGACGGCGACACGGTAGGGGCATTTACGGAGACGCCCTACCAGATGGTCCGCCGGGTCTGCCGCGAGTTGGGGACCAAAAAGAGTCTCATCGTCATCAACGACGAGGCGCACCACTGCTACCGGCGCAAGCCCGACAGCGAGGACAAGAAACTCAGGGGCGATGAACGGGTGGAGGCGCAACAGCGCGAGGAGGAAGCCCGCGTCTGGATTTCCGGCCTGGAGGCGGTGAAAGCCAAACTGGGGGTAAAGGTCATCTACGACCTCTCAGCCACCCCTTTCTTCCTGCGCGGCTCCGGCTACTCGGAGGGGACACTGTTCCCCTGGGTGATCTCGGACTTCTCGCTGATTGACGCCATCGAAGCGGGGATTGTGAAGGTGCCCCGCGTGCCGGTGGCCGACAATGCGATGACCGGCGAGCAACCCACCTACCGTGACCTGTGGCTGCGCATCCGCGAGGACTTGCCCCGTAAAGGGCGCAAGACCGAGGCGCTGACCGGGGAGCCCAAACTGCCCGTGGAGTTGCAGGGCGCGTTGCACAGCCTTTACAGTAACTACGAGAAATACTATCACCAGTGGGAGCAGAACGCGGAGGCTCGCGCGCGCGGGATTACGCCGCCAGTCTTTATCGTGGTTTGCAACAATACCAACGTCTCCCGGCTGGTGTATGACTACATCGCCGGGTGGGAGAAGCCCATGGGCGACCAGGTGCGGGTGCAGGCCGGGCAGCTGCCCATCTTCCGCAACGACGACGGGGAAGGCGGCTGGCTGCAGCGGCCCAACACGATTCTGGTGGATAGCCAGCAGCTGGAATCGGGCGCGGCGATGAGCGACGATTTCAAGCACATCGCCGCCCGTGAGATCGAGGAGTTCAAGGCGGAAGTTCGCCTGCGCTTCCCGGGCCGCGACGCCGACGCGCTGACCGACGAAGACCTGCTGCGCGAGGTGATGAACACGGTGGGCAAAGCGGGCAAACTGGGCGAGCACGTCAAATGTGTGGTGAGCGTTTCGATGCTCACGGAGGGCTGGGACGCGCAGACGGTGACACACATCCTGGGGGTGCGGGCCTTCGGGACCCAGCTGCTCTGCGAACAGGTGGTGGGACGCGCGCTGCGGCGAATGAGTTACGCCATGAATGCGGAGGGTTTCTTCGACGCGGAATACGCTGAGGTGTATGGCGTGCCGTTCTCCTTCATCCCCACTTCCGGCAGCAACGTGGATCTCAAACCCGGCCCGATGCCGACGCGCGTCCGGGCGCTGGAGAGCCGCGCCGCCTGCGAGATCACGTTCCCCCGGCTGGTCGGCTATCGCTACGAGCTGCCCGGCGAGCGGCTGACGGCGACCTTCACGGTAGCCTCGCAGCTGGCGCTTTCGACTGCCGATCTGCCGACGCGCACGGAGAACGCGCCGATTGTGGGCGAGTCCAGTATCCACACGCTGGAGGATCTGAAGCGCCATCGCCCCAACGAAGTCGCGTTCCTGCTGGCGAAGGTGGTGCTGGAGAAGTATTTCCGCGATGACGACGGCAACGACCGCCCCTGGCTGTTCCCGCAGGTGCTGGGGATTGTCAAACGCTGGATGGCGGAGTGTCTGACGTTGAAGGATAACACCTTCCCGCAGCTGCTGTTGCTACTGGAATACGCGCATGACGCCGCCGACCGCATCTATCAGGCCATCGTGGCCTCGACCGGGGGGACGCCCACGCTGGTGCCCATCCTGCGCCCCTATGACGCGGTCGGCTCTACGCGCTATGTGGACTTCGACACGACGCGCCCGGTCTTCGCCACCCGCGCGGATAAGTGCCACATCTCGCACGTCGTCGCGGATACCGATTCGTGGGAGCAGAAGGCGGCGGAGGCGCTGGAGGAGATGCCAGAGGTGGTACGCTACGTCAAGAATCATCACCTGAGCTTCACCATCCCCTACACGCTCAACGGCGAGGAGCGCCAGTACCTCCCGGATTTCATCGCGTGCCTGGATGACGGTCACGGCCCAGACGATCTGCTGCAGCTGGTGCTGGAGGTTTCTGGTGAGGCGCGCAAGGATAAGGCGGCCAAAATCGCCGCCGCGCAGACCCTGTGGATTCCGGCGGTCAACGCGCACGGCGGCTTCGGGCGCTGGGCGTTTGTGGAAGTGACGGATCCGTGGGATATGGAGAAGCAGATCCGCGCTTTTGTACCGCAATCCTCTGGATTGCGCTAACCCCAAGCCTCCGGCTTGGGGTACAAATTGTAACAGGGAGGGAGAGATGACTGATCTGACCCCACTATTCGATCCGGTAGATGTGGCCCGGTTGCAGATGCTGGCGCAACTGACGCCCGGCGGGCGCATCCGGCTGATGCTTCACGCGCGGGAACTGGCCGTGGGGTTGATGCGGGGGCGTTTGCGCCGCTGTTACCCCGAGCTGACCACGCGCGAACTTAATCTCAAACTCCTGGAGGAATTGGAAAATGCCGCGGACCGACAGCCCCGATCTGGGTTTGTTCCTGGACATTCTGCAGACGCTTGAGGCGCTGGACATTCCGTACATGATCATCGGCGCTTTCGCCGGGACGGTGTATGGCGTTACGCGCGTCACGTATGATATTGATATTGTGGTAGATCTTGATAACGCCCACATTGATGCGCTGGCAGATGCCTATCCCGCCCCGCGCTACTATGCCGATCCTTACCAGATGCGTTCATCGGTCGCTATGGGGATTATGTTCAACATCATTGATAGTGAACGCGGCGAGAAAGCCGATTTGATCCCCTTGACGATGGCTTCCCCTTATCGCACGGCGTTTCAAAACCGGGTACGACAGACGGTGGAAACGCCTGACGGCGAACCTTTTGATGTGTGGTGCGCGCGTCCCGAGGATGTCATCGTGGGCAAGTTGATGGCCTGGGCTGAGGGACGCTCGCGCAAGCATGAGAGCGATATTCACGAGATGCTGGTGTATGACGCCCTCGGTTTCCTGGCGCCGCTGGGTCTCACGTTGGATGAGGCTTATGTAGAGCGTCGCGCCGCCCAACTGGGGGCGGATGTGTTGGAGTTCTGGCGCATGCTCAAGGCCGCGGCCAGGAAAGCCCAGGGCTAACTTTTGTAACGCCATCCTCTGGATGTGAGGCACAAGCCAGAAGCTTGTGGTACACGGGAGCTATGTCCAATCTGAAGCCTGAAGC
>JAAZNO010000300.1 GCA_012798275.1 Chloroflexota bacterium | reverse complement strand
GAGAGGCTCTGCCCGGCGGTCTCCAGCGTCAAGCGTTCCACCGCCGTCGCGTGCTGCACCGGCTGATTGAAGATCACGCGCACAGGCTGCGCCGGCCCCGCAAACGGCTCGCCGTCGGCCGGCTCCAGCGCCACGACCGCGGGGTCGAACGTGCTGAAGCGCCACTCGAAATCCCTTTCCAACGACGCGCCGAGGGTGTCGGTCAGGCTCTGCGTGATCCGCGCGCGGTACTCTGTCGCCGGCAGAAAACCGGTTGCCGGGTAGAAGATGTAAGTCGAGGTGTTGAGCCATTCCCCCTTGCCGGCGACGGCGGGGGTGAAGCTGAGCGGCTGAGGAAGGGCCGCCTGCTCACTGAGCGCCGAAAGCGGCACCACTGGCCGGCTAAAGATGACGACCACTCGCGCGGGTGGCTCCAGGCCCGTGGCGTCGGGCGCGGGCTGCACGTCGAGGACTTCGAGGTAGCCCTCGACGCTGAAATCGAACGTGACCGGCTCGACCAGCGGCAGTCCTTCGACGTTACGGGCGGTTTCGCCGATGCGCACGCGGTACGCAGCGCCGCGCGGCAGCGGGGACGCCGCCTCAAACGCCAGGGTACGCGCATCACGCCAGCGGAAGACACCGGCCACAGTAGGCGAGATGACGAACGCCGCCTCGACGCTCGCGCGGTCCATCGGCTGATCGAAAATCAGCTCCAGCGGCGCGGTGCGAGGCTGCGCCGCGCCCGGCTCAGGGATGCGATACAGCAGGCGCGGCGCGGGATTGGGCAGGGGGGTCGGGGTCGGCGGGGTAGGAGTGGCCGACGGGAGCGTGGGGCCAGGCCGCGGCGTCGCGGTAGCAGGGGGTAACGTCGCGGTCGGCGTCTCAAGATCGCGCCGCTCGAAAGCCGCGCTAAAATCGCAGGCGCCCGTGACCAGCGCCAGCAACACCACAACAAGCATCCAACGCCGCAAAGGACCTCTGGTCATAGTTCCCTCCTCGGAAAATGGCCCCGAATGAACACGAATTTCACGAATCAGATGAGAAATTCCTGGCCCCCGGGGCTGCTACGCTCTCAAACACCGCGCTTCAGCGCGGTTGGCTCCTGTCAGGCTGGGGATTCCACGAGAACTATAGGACGCTGATTTTCGCAGATTCTTCTTCCATCAGCGTTCATTTGCGTCCACACCCTCACCTCTGCGTCCACACCCTCATTGGCTCCGCGCGCCGCAACGCCGTGTAAGCCGCGCCAACACCATCGAAGACTGCCTGTGGCAACAGGCCCGCGACTCCGACCAACGCCGCGTAGCCCATGCCGGGCACGGAGACCGCCGCGTCGGCGGCGAGATCGCGCAGGGAATGCGCCACGACTTTCTCCGGCGAGAGCCACGCGAACCCCGGCGCCTGCCGGATCGCCATGTCCGCCGCGTCGTGGAACTCGGTGCGGGTGAAGCCGGGGCACAGCGCCTGGACCCGCACACCCGTCCCCTGCAGCTCCGTGTGCAGACTGCGGGTGAAACCGACCAGCGCGCTCTTGGTCGCCACATACGTCGCACTGCCGGGAAGGGGATAGAAGGCCATCACCGAGGCGACGTTGACCACGGCGCCGCGCCCGCGCTCCAGCATCCGCGGCAGCGCGGCGCGGGTCAGCCGCAAAGTCGCGTCCACGTGCACGTGAGCCATCGCCAGCTGCCCTTCGATGTCACTGCCGGCGAAATCCCCGCTGCGGCCAAAGCCGGCGTTGTTGATGAGGAAGTCCAGCGCCGGCAGGCCCGCGAGCCGCGCCGCAACCCGCGCCACCTCCTCGGGGAGGCTCAAATCCGCGGGGAGCACCTCAACCATGACGCCATGCTCCGCGCGCAGCGCCTCTGCCAGCGACTCCAGACGCTCACGCCGGCGCGCTACCAGGATCAAATCATAACCCGCGCGGGCCAGTTGTCGCGCATACTCCGCGCCGATCCCCGAAGAAGCGCCGGTGATGAGTGCCACGCCGGCGCGATCCCGCGCCTTGAAGAGCGGCGGAAGCCGTCGGCGCGCCCACCAACGCCGCAGAAAATGCAGCCCGGTCACCACGCCGAGGCCCAAACCCACTCTCCACCAGGCAGTTTGCCCACGATTGTCGTTGTCGTCCTTCACGTCCACGCGCATCTCCTCCATCAAAAATGGCCCCGAATGAACACGAATTTCACGAATAAGATGAGAAATTCCTGGCCCCCGGGGCTGCTACGTCCTCAAACACCGCGCTTCAGCGCGG
>JAAZNO010000299.1 GCA_012798275.1 Chloroflexota bacterium | reverse complement strand
TTCGCACGTGCCCACCTTCGCACGTGCCCACCTTCGCACGTTGAGTCCTGACTCACGGCTCTTCAATCCAGCTGCCTACAAACGTGTATTCCGAGATCAGGGTCCGCCCGCCATCGCTGACGCGCTCGCTGCCCTGCGGGCCAACAATGACAATGTCGAAGCCGCCGGCCTCGTTCCCCACCCAGCCGGCGACGCCGAACTCATCCGTGCGCTCATCGGCGATCAGGGTTACGACCGCGCCGCTTGCCACCTCCACGCGGCGCAGGGAGAAGGCCTCACTTTCGGGAGTCCCCAGCGCTTCGGCATATGCCAGATAGCGGCTATCCGGCGAGAAGAGGAGATCGCCGGCCTGGTGATACCCCGGCGTTCCCGCAACGCGCTGTTCGTTGCCGGTGCGCAGGTCGCGCAGTACCAGGTCGTGATGATCGTCCGCCTCCACCAGGTATGCCAGGGTGTTCCCATCAGGCGAGAGCGCCACCAGACTGCACTCCGTTATGTTCAGCGAGCGAAGCTCCCCCGTCGCCACATCCAGCGTCAGCGGCTCGGGGAGGATGTCGAAGAGGATGTAGCCGCCTATCCCCCAGTACCGCTGGGCGACGTAAAGGGTGCGCAGGTCCGGGCTCCAGGCGAAGGGAATCAGGTTGCGGGGCCCTTCCTCGTAGGTGAAGCGCTTTTCAGTGACCACGCGCGTCCCTTTGCCCTCGCCGTCGCTGAGGACGATGCGCGTGGTGACGCCGGCATCATCGGTGTCGGAGACGCTCCACGCGATCTGACTGGCATCGGGCGCGACTTCAAAATCGGCCAGGGTGCCGGCCGGGGCTGGAATCTCATGCATGGCGCCATCGGAAGTGACGTAGAACGCTTTCTCCAGCAGCTCATCCCAATAGTAGAGACGATCGCCGCCGAGTTCAATGGTGTCGAGGAGCGGACGGAAGACGTCAGCGCGCACATCGCACGTTGGGCAATCGGGCCGCACGAACAGCAGCCCCGGGGACGCGCCGCCGCGCTCTCGCAAGGCCCACCGCTCCACGCGCCGGACCACTTCCGGCGTGGGGGTGTCTGTCGGACGTGGCTCCGGCGTAGCGCTGGGCGGTTCAGTGACGACGATCGGCGTCTCGGTGGGCTGAGTCACCCAGGGCAATTGGTCTTTGAACTGCGTGACGACGATCACCCCGACGACGCAGAGGCACAGCAAGAGGGCCCCGACGCCGAGCGCGACCGGCAGGACGGGAAAGCGCTTTTTTGAGGGTTGAGTCGGGGCCGGTTCCGCCGCGGCTCCATAAGCGGGCGGCGTCGGCGGCAAGGACGGGGGAACTGCTAGCGCAGGGGGTATGGCCGGACGGGGGGCTTCTCCTGTCACCGCGGTTCCGCAGCGAGGACAAAAACGCGCGCCGGGGCTGAGGGATGCCCCGCACGCCGGGCAAGTCGCCGCGGCGACAGGGGGCGGAGGGGGCGCCTCTTGGAGCAGCGGACGTCCGCATTGACGGCAATGCCGCGCCTCAGCGCGATTTTCGGTCCCGCAAAACGGACAAACTTGAGTGGCCATGGCATCTCCTCACTTTCTGTCTGGACAGACATGCAACTGGCAACAGCACGGCTACGTACTTATAGCGTATCTGTGTTGTCAATTCTGTCAATCCAACTCATTCCTGGGCCGCGCTGCGCGACATTTGCCGTCTGGCAGGCCGTGACTATAATGAAGGCGGCGTCTGGTCTGCGAGCGTCAGGCAACGTGTGAACGCGAATGTGCGAAGTGTGAACGTGGGCACCGGCACGGTTTCTATTTTCGCAGAGACGCCAGGTGCTGGCGCACATCATCCGAGAATGAAAATGTGAGTCGTGAGCAGCGACGGCGACGGCTCACGGGTTCGACACGAGCCAACCGCGCTGAAGCGCGTTGTTTGAGGACGTAGCAGCCCCGGGGGCAAGGAATTTCTAATCTTATTCGTGAAATTCGTGTTCATTCGGGGCCATTTTGGAAGGAGGGTACTATGAGCATACAACGATCTGGTCCCCCGACGCCGCCGTCAAATGAACCCGGCGCTGTGTTGAGCTGGCTTAAGGATTTCTTTCGGCAATTCCAACTTGCCTGGCGTCTGTTGCTCGACTCCCGGGTCCCCGCCACCACCAAGATTGTACCCTTTCTCACCCTGGCTTATTTGCTCTCGCCGATAGACCTGGTCTCTGACCTGGCGGTGGGCCTGGGGCAGCTGGATGACCTGGCTATCCTGTTCATCGGGCTGCGCCTGTTTGTGGACCTGTGCCCGACAGATTTGGTGGAAGAGCACACGGCGGCGTTGACCGGCGTCCATGTCAGCGTGTGGAAACCCGAGGAAGAACAAAAAACGGTGGACGCGCCCCCGGCGCTGCCACAGGAATCTGCTGACCTGGCTGGCGCATCCCCCAAGGAGGAAGATCATTGAAACCGCTCGTCGAATGTGTCCCCAACTTCAGTGAAGGTCGCCGTCCCGAGGTGATTGAGGCGATCGTGGCGGCCATGCGCGCCGTGCCGGATGCGCGGGTGCTGGACGTGGAATCTGACGCCGATCACAACCGCTCCGTGGTCACGCTCATCGGTCCGCCCGTCGCCGTGCAGGAAGCCGCTTTCCAGGGCATCGCCAAAGCGGCGGAACTGATTGACCTGGATGTCCATCAGGGGGCGCATCCCCGCCTGGGCGCTACCGATGTGGTGCCCT
The DNA here is from genome assembly GCA_012798275.1 of Chloroflexota bacterium. Lineage (GTDB taxonomy): Bacteria > Chloroflexota > Anaerolineae > B4-G1 > SLSP01 > JAAZNO01. Next base: position 3,691 of record JAAZNO010000299.1, on the reverse strand, counting down.
TTGTGCCCATCAGCGGGGTGACGATGGAAGAGTGCGTCGCGCTCGCCCACGGGTTGGGGCAGCGGGTGGCAGAGACGTTGGGCATCCCCGTGTATCATTACGAGGCCGCCGCCCTGCGCCCGGACCGCGTCAACCTGGAGGACGTGCGGCGCGGCGAGTACGAGCTGCTCAAGAAGGAGATCGGCGTCAAGCCGGAGCGCGCTCCCGATCGGGGCCCGGCGAGGGTGGGCAAGGCCGGCGCGACCATCATCGGCGCGCGCCCCTATCTCATCGCTTTCAATGCCTACCTCAACACGACGGACGTCGCCATCGCCAATCGCATTGCCCGCGCGCTGCGCCATTCCAATGGCGGGTTCCGCTTCGTCAAGGCAATGGGAGTGCTGGTCGCCGGGCAGGCGCAGGTCTCCATGAACCTCACCGATTTCACGCAGACGCCGATGTTCCGGGTACTGGAGGCGGTGAAATGCGAGGCGGCGCGTTACGGCGTCACGGTCACGCACACCGAGTTGGTGGGGCTGGTGCCGGAGCAGGCGTTGGTGGACGCGGCGCAGTGGTATTTGCAGCTCGACCTCTTCACGCCGGAGCAAATCATCGAGCGGAAACTTGCTGCGCTGGATGAGGACGCGCCGTTGGGCTTCCTGGAAGCCGTAGCGGCGAACAGCCCTACGCCGGGCGGCGGTTCGGTGGCGGCGCTGGCGGGCGCGCTCGGTGCGGCGTTAGCGGCGATGGTGGCGCGGCTGACGGTGGGCAAGCGCAAGTATGCCGCCGTGGAGGCGGAACTGACCGCGCTGATCGTTAAGGCGGAACAGCTGCGGGCCGCACTCACCGCGCGAATGGATGAGGACGCCGCGGCTTTCGACGCGGTCATGGCGGCGTTCAAACTGCCCAAGGACACGGCGGAGGAGCAGGCGACGCGCGCTGCCGCGATTCAGAAGGCCACCCTCAACGCGGCAGAAGTTCCCCTGGCGACCGCGCGCGAGGCGCTCCAGGTGTTGGAGCTGGCGCTCACTGTGGCGCGCAAGGGCAACGTGAACGCCGTTTCCGATGCGGCGAGCGCGGCGTGGATGTCCATGGCGAGCATTCAGGGCGCGGCGCTGAACGTGCGCATCAACGCCGTCTCCATCGAGGATCAGGCGCTCAAAAGCGCGTGGGAACGCGAGGTGGCGCAGCTCCTCACTCGCGCCGAATCGCTGCTCGCCCAGGTGCAGGAAGCGGCCGTCACCCGCGGTGGCTTGTGACAGGCGGGGATGGGTCATGGGGAATATTGACTTATGCCCCGTTTCCCCGGTCAGATTGACATCCTTGCGGTGGGCAAAATCCGCGTCCCGCATTGGCAGGCGGCTCAGGAGGAATATCTGGGACGCCTGGAGCGCTATGTGACGGTGCGCCTGGTCGAGTTGAGGGACATGGTTGGCAGTGTGCCCGACGCCGTGGCTTTGCAGCGGGAGGGGGCGTCGCTGCTGGAGGCGGCGCGGTCGGCGCACCTGCGGATTGCGCTCACGCCGACGGGGGAACAGCGCGATAGCCCGACTCTGGCGCGATGGCTGGGACAGCAACTGGAACTGCGGGGGCACATCGCGTTGCTGATCGGCGGGCCGCTGGGCCTGCCTCCCGAAGTGCTCGCCGGCTGCGAGGAGCAGCTGGCTCTCTCGCGGCTCACTCTGCCCCACGAACTGGCGCGGGTTGTCCTGCTGGAGCAGCTCTACCGCTCCATGACGCTGCTCAGCGGGGAGAAATATCACAAATAAGAGCCGCTTTAGCACCGCGGGCACGGAAGTCTGACCCCCGTGCTCGCGGGCGTTTTGAGAGGCTCTCTCATGCGGGGACGCTTACCTTGAAGAGCGTGGTCTTCTCCAGCGCGGTGAGTTGCCAGGCGGGCAAACACGCGGGGATGAGAAAACTTTCCCCGCGGGCAAAAATTTCCTCCCCGTCGCTCCAACTGACCTGAAGGCGGCCTTCTGTCAGCAAGTAGACTTCCACACTGGAGCGCGGCCCCATGGCGCGGCGCGCTCCCATCTCCAGCGCCAGCCGGCGCACCTCGAATTCCGCCATCGGCGTGGGATAACTCACCTCCGGCGCCTCTGGCTCAGGCCGCAACACCGGCAACGGCCCGACCGCCGGGGCCAGGATTTCCAGCAGCGCCCTGGCATCCTTGAACTTGTGGGTCAACCCCACGCGCACGACGTTGTCGGAACTGGCCATGCACTCCACGAGATTGCCGTGCACATAGGCATGGGGGACGCCTGCCGGCAGGTAAAGTCCTTCTCCCGCTTCAAGGTGGATGAGGTTGAGGTAGAAGAGCGCGAGCAGCCCCACATCCGCGTCACCGTAGGTCGGGCGCAGGGTGAGGAAGAGGGTTTCGGCTTCAGGGCGCGGCGGGGGCGTCTGCTCCAATCGCGCCGCCAGGCGCCGGGAGGTCGCGCTTAGCGCCTGCGGAGCGGCGAGCGCCTGGCGGATCAGCGTGATGAAGCTCTCACGCGGGTCGGCTCCGGCCTCGCCCATGAAGGCGGCGATTTCGGGATAGGCCGTCAGCGTCGCGCGCAGCTCCTCCGCCGATTTCAGCCCCGCCAGCGCGGTGAGGCGGTCGAGGGCGATGGCGACTTCCGGCTTGTGATTGGCGTCGGGGTAGTGCTGCGGGTCGCGGGCATGGAGGCGCTCTGCCTGAACCTTATCGGGGTGCGCCTGGATGGAGAGCGGCTCCGCGGCGGAAAGCACCTTGAAGAGAAAGGGCAGCTGATTGTCGAAGCGCTGGGCGACGGCAGCGCCCAACATGGCGACGGGCTCTCTGGCGATGAGTGTCGCCAGGGAAAGCGGCTCGTCGCCGAGAAACACGCGCGATGGCGCGTTAGGATGGGCGCCGATCCACAGCTCCGCATAGGGCTGCTCCGGTGCGGCAGGGATACCCAGCAGGCGGGGGATGAACGCCTCAGCGCCGCGACTGCCCCAGGGATAAGGCTGAATGGCGTTGTGCAATCGGAAGGGTCTGCAGGGGGACGGGGCATGCGACATGGCAGAGCCTGTCCCCGCTGCAGCCAGGGTTGATGCTTTCACGCGCGACTATTTGCCGCCCAGCAGCCCTCCCAGGCCCTTGAGAGCCTCGGCCGTCTGCTTCCCACTCAGCAGGCCTTCAATCTGCCCGGCGAGCGGGGCCGGCAGCCGCTCCTTCAAAAAACCGATCACGGTTTGCACGGCGATCTTCGCCTGCGCTTCGGGGATTCCCGTCTTCTGTGCTACCAGTTTTACCAACTCGTCCATGTCTGTTCCTCCTAAAAATAGAGATCAGCGGGTCGTGAGAAGAGAGCCGTCGCAGCTTTCGATCACGATTCATAGCTCACAATTCACACAGTAACTGTTCAGCCACTGACTAAAAACACAAGATTTTCTTGCGACTGCTGAAAATTGAGAATCAATTCTTGCCCCCTATCCCTTGGCCCCTTCCCCCAGCGCAAGGCGCTGGGGGAAGGGGAACTTTTTTTGTGGGATTTTGCAGGCGGGCTACGCCCGCCTGCAAAATCCCCTTATTTTTTTCCCCCCTCCCCAACGGCGTCTGCGCCGTTGGGGAGGGGGCAGGGGGAGGGGCAAAAGCTACAGCTCACAAAGGTTCATCTATTGCCATCGAGCTACCTGAGGCCAGGCTGAACAATGATCGCACATTTTCATTTTTGGATGATGTGCGCCAGCACATGGCGTC
>JAAZNO010000298.1 GCA_012798275.1 Chloroflexota bacterium | reverse complement strand
TTTGTGGAGGATGGGATAGAGGGTGCCGGGGCTCAATTCGTAGCCGTGGCGGGCCAGCTCCTCGATCAGCCACAGGCCGTAGACCGCCTCGCGGCCGGCATGGTAGAGGATGTGGGCCTTCACGAAACCCAAAAACAGTTCACGCGACAGAGACGTCAGTGTCATATTATCGCCTACCGTTATCGTTTTGCGATATTATACCTCCAGGCGGGGACGTTGTCAAGTGCCCTGCCATCACGCCGTTGGCACGATCCCTAAAATGCGGTACACTGCGGAGGAAATTAACCGGAGGCCCAAAATTCCAATGCTAGATCTCCTTGAAGCCGCACCTTCTGAAGTCACCCGCTTGATCCTCGTTCGGCATGGACGGACGGCGCATAACGTGCAAGGGCGCATCCAGGGGCGCACGGACGTGCCCCTCGACGCTGAGGGACGGGAGGAAGCGCGCCGCGCCGGGGAATGGCTCCGCGAGCATTACGCCGTCCAGGCGCTCTACAGCAGTCCCCTCTCCCGCGCGCATGAGACCGCCGTGATCATCGGCGGGCATCTCGGGCTGGAGCCCCGGGTGAGTGACGACCTCATCGAATTCGATTTTGGCCTCGTCTCCGACCGCGACGGTGGTGAATTGGCGCAGCTGGATCCCGACCTCTACCGGCAATTGCGGGAGTGGCTCACCGTGAGCTGGGATTCCCCCATGATCCGCCCGCGCATTCCTGGGATGGAAGATGAGGGGGCCTTCCGCGCCCGGCTCGTGGCATTTTGGGAAGCCATACAGCGTGTCCATCCCGGGCAGACCGTGGCTGCGGTGACTCACGGCGGCGTGATCAAGGGGATGTTCACCCTCATCGCTGGCGGTGACCTGCGGCGACATCTGCCCTTTTGGGCGGACAATGCCTCGATCTCCGTGATTGACTTCTCTCGGGGCGGCGGCACGATTTGCCTCTTCAACGAGCGCAGCCATTTGGGACAGCCGCTCAAGCCCCGGCGGTACATCATCCTGTAGCCCCTCGCTGCGTGAATTTTTATTGCCTCCTGCGAAAATGGCCCCGAATGAACCCGAATTTCACGAATAAGATGAGAAATTCCTGGCCCCCGGGGCTGCTACGCCCTCAAACACCGCGCTGAAGCGCGGTGGGCTCGTGTCAGGCGGGAGATGGAATCCCCAGCCGAACCGGTGAGCCGTCGCCGTCGCTGCTCACGACTCACATTGTCATCCTTGGATGATGTGCGCCAGCACAGGGCGTCTCCTGCGAAAATGGCCCCGAATGGGCACGAATTTCACGAATCAGATCAGAAATTCCTGGCCCCCGGGGCTGCTACGCCCTCAAACAGGTGGAAAAGGGCGTGTTGCTGGCTCTGCTCACGGCCAGGGACCAGGAAGGGACGTAACTTTTCCCGCGCGTGGGTGTTGTAACTCTTTGAAGCCGTCCGGCTCGCAACTGTAGATGCGGATCAGCGTTCGATGCGTCCAGACGTCCGTTTTTGTGCGCTCACGAAGCTCTGGGGAAGGCTGAAGTTCTTTATCGCTCTCATCTCACCCTTTGTCATTGAAAAGGATGGTTTATGAACACCGCAACATTGAAACACACGCCCGTCGCCATCATCGGGCAAGCGGGGATTTTCGCCAGGGCTGCGAATCTCCGCGAGTACTGGCAGAACATTCTGGATAAGATTGACGGCATCACCGAGGTGCCTCCCACGCATTGGAGCATCGAGGAATACTACGATCCCGACCCCAACGCGCCGGACAAAACCTACTGCAAACATGGCGGCTTTATCCCCGAGATTGACTTCAATCCCCTGGAGTTCGGTATGCCGCCCAACATTTTGGAGGTGACCGACGTCTCACAACTGCTGGGGCTGGTCGTGGCCCGCGACGTGATGGCAGACGCCGGCTACGGCGCGGACGTGGACTTCGACCGCGATCGCACCGGTGTGGTTCTGGGCGTCTCCGGCGGTCTCAAGCTGCTTAAGCCCCTC
>JAAZNO010000297.1 GCA_012798275.1 Chloroflexota bacterium | reverse complement strand
TGCTGACCTACATCCATGAATCGTGGTCCCCGCCGGAGGGGGAATTCACCACCGAATGGCGCCTGAGTCGCAAGAACTTCATGGGGGATTTGGTCCAGGCGCTGCAGCGGCGTATGGAAAGCGGGTTGGGCGATATGGATCTGACGCTTGTCGGGAAGACTGTGCTGCAGATTCTGGACGAGCGTCACCTGCAGGTGGCCCTGTTAAGCGATCCTGAAGCGGCTGCCGTGCTCGCGGCCCGGGGGTGGGATGGCGCGGTCCGCGCTCCGCAGGGAGATTTCCTGTTGGTGAGCGAGGCGAATGTGGGCTACAACAAGGCCAGCGCCAAGATCGCCCGCTCCATGGCCTACGCCGTGGATCTGACGCAGACGCCGCCCGTCGCCACGCTGACGTTGACCTACACGCACACCAGCCAGGCGCCCATCGCGTGTATTCCCGAGACGCGCTGGGATCCCGTCTACGTGCAGATGATGGACCGGTGTTACTGGGCGTATCTGCGCGTCTACGCGCCGCCGGGCAGCCAGCTGTTGGCGGCTTCCCGGCATCCCATCCCGGCGGCGGCGATGTGGGATCAGGCGCCGTGGTCTGGCGCGGCGCAGACGCTCTCCGAATCGGCCGCGCACGCGGTGTGGGGACAGGGATTTCTGCTGCCGACCGGCGAGCAGACGGTGCTCAGCTTCACCTACACGCTGCCCCCGACGGTCTTGCGGCAGGAGAGTGAGGGCGTGTGGGTGTATCACCTGGACTGGCAGAAACAGGCGGGGCTGCGCGCGGTGCCGGTGCGCGTCGTCTTGCGTCTGCCTCAAGATGTGGTATGGTGCGACGAGGTGGAAGGGGTGTCGGTGCGGTCGGATGGCCTGTGGGTGATGGAGAGTGCGTTGCAGGCGGATCGCACCGTGGAGCTTCGGTATTGCGCGCAGAAGGAAGAGTAAGCCATGCAAAAGAGAAGGGTTTGGATCTGGTTCGCTGTGCTGGTGGGGCTGTTTAGCGCGGCGACGCTGCTGCCGGTGACGTGGGCCGCTCCCGATCAAAACGCCTTGCGGCAAAGCGTGCCGACATCGACGCTCATCGGTTGGATGCCGACCCTGCCGCCCGTGACGATCGAGCTGCCGACGGTGGTCATTCCCACGGTCGAAGTGCCTGGCGTCACGCTCACCCTCCCGCCGTTCACTCTCACCGTGCCTCCGGTTTTGGCCACGGCGACGCCCCGGCCGGCTGCAACAGGAACGCCGGCGCCGGCGACCTCTACTCCCACAGTGGCATCATCCACGCCGACCGCTGCGCCGACCATCACTCCTGCTCCTACGGACACACCCTCGCCGCAGCCACCTGCGACGGAGGAGCCGGTGGTCGTCCTCACGCCGACCGTCACAGCGACGGCGGTGGCTGCTGAGGAGCCGGCGGCGGGGGGCGGGATGGCGCCTTTCCTCATCGGCGGGGGCGTGCTGATGATTTTGGGGGTCGCCTTGTTCTTCGTGGCCCGTCGGCGACGGGGCTCTGCCGCGGGATGAGCTGCTGGCGGGAGGGGGTTGCTGCTA
>JAAZNO010000296.1 GCA_012798275.1 Chloroflexota bacterium | reverse complement strand
TTCTCAATCTCGCGGTTGAGCATCAGGGCCTCTTTCTTGGTGAGCACATCGAATTCCCCGGCGTCCCGCCGCGCTTCCAGATCCTTGAGATACTCGATCCGCGAGCGGATGGTGCGCCAGTTCGTCAGAGTGCCACCCAGCCAGCGCTGATTGACATATGGCATGTTGCAGCGCTCCGCTTCCTGGGCGATGGTTTCCTGCGCCTGCCGCTTCGTGCCGACAAAGAGCACCTGATTGCCCTCAGCGACGGTGTCGCGGACGAATTCATAAGCGCGGTTCAGCGCTTTGACCGTTTGTTGCAGGTCAATGATATGCACCCCATTACGTTCGGTGTAGATGTAACGCGCCATGCGGGGGTTCCAACGCCGGCTGCGATGCCCGAAGTGCACGCCCGTTTCGAGCAGCTGCTTCATCGAAATGACTGCCATTGACAACATCCTCCTCAATTAAATTGTTTTTAGCCTCCGCGACCTTCATCCCCCGCGGGAACCTGGCGCCGCCAGGCACGCCCCGCGAAGTCCAGCCGCGTGTGTAATGGGCTCAGTCCAACGTACAATTGTACCACAAAGACTTGAAGCCGCAAACCGTCGGCGCGACCGTTTTCAAACGACAGGTCCCCTTGTCGGGACTCACTCCGGCGGCTGTAAGGACACCAGCGAATAACCCACGCCGCGATGGGTGCGCACCTGAAACGGCGCGTCGAGGGTCGCCAACGCGGAACGCAGCCAGTGGATGTGCACATCCAGCGTGCGCGTGTCCCCCAGGTAGCTCGTGCCCCACACTTTCTGCATCAGCAACGACCGCGACAGCATCTGCCCCCGCGCTTCCAAAAGAGCCTGGATCAACGCGCCCTGCTTCGGCGTCACCAACACTTCCTCCGTCCCCCAGCCGAGTGTGTGCGCGTCAACATTGAGCTGCAGTCCTTGCCAGGAAATCACCTCGCCGCTGCGCTCGGGCAACAGGCGCGCGAGCCGCCTCAACAATTGCCGCAACGTGAAGGTCTGTCGAAGATAGCCGTTGGCGCGCGGCAACTGATCCAGGCGCATCCCTTTGCCAAGGAAGAAGAACAGCAAGATCGTCGGGTTCTGGGATTTGAGATCGGCGCAGAAACGTTCCAGGTCAAAGCGAATCGTGGACACGTCAATCAAGGCCAGGTGCGTCTCTTGGGCGCTACAAATGTCCAGCGCTTCCCGACGTCCGTGCGCCACGGAAACTTCGTATTGCTGCCGTAACGCCGGCAGCGTCTGGGATTCCAGAGCCCGGTTTCGTCCCACCAGCAGAATGTGATAGCGTCGCAACGGCGTCTCCCACAAGGCGAGCAGGGATGACTTTTCCCTCTACAGCCATCCTCAACAAAAGGCAGTGAGCAGGCAGTAAGAACAGCGCGGGCCACAACAGCAGCACACCCTGGTGAGCCGAACGCACAACGATGATCCAGTCACGTGTGGCAACTCCCATTATACTCATCCCCTCATAAACGCAATTCCTCCCACCACGGTGGAAGTTTAGGCGAATCATGGTAACATGCATACCATGTAGCGGCGTGTGCGTAATGACTGTTTGAAAATGCTGCGCACCCCACCAGAGGATCTATGCAACTTGCACAACGACTCCAACAGCTGCCGGCGTATGTTTTTGCGGAGCTCGCCGCGCGCGTCGAAACCTTGCGCCGCGAGGGTCAAGATGTCATCCGGCTCGACATCGGCAGCCCGGATCTCCCGCCGTCGCCGGAGGTGATCGCGGCCCTGGAAGCGGCGGCCCGCCGCCCCACTACCCATGGCTACGCCGATTACTACGGCCTGCCCGCCTACCGTCAGGCCGTCGCCGAATTCTACGCGCGCCGCTTCGGCGTCGAACTCGACCCGCGCACCGAGACACTCGCCCTCATCGGCTCCAAAGAGGGCCTCTATCACGTTCCCACGGCCTTCATAGATCCCGGCGCGGTGGCGCTGACGCCCGATCCCGGCTATCCCACTTACAGCGCCGCGACGCGACTCGTTGGGGGGGAAGTCTATCCTCTGCCGCTGCAGCGCGAGCATGGCTTTCTGCCCGATCTCGACGCGATTCCCGCCGCCGTGTTGGCGCGGGCGCGAGTGCTGTGGCTGAACTATCCTCACAACCCCACCGCCGCTGTGGCAGACCTGGCCTTCCTGGAGCGCGCCGTGGCGTTCGCCCGGCGGCAGCAGCTGCTGCTGGTGTACGATCACGCCTATAGCGAGATCGCCTGGGATGGCGTCACGCCGCCAAGCGTCTTGCAGATTCCGGGCGCGAAAGAAGTAGCGGTGGAATTCAACTCGCTGTCGAAAACCTTCAACATGGCGGGATGGCGCATCGGCATGGCAGTGGGCAACGCCGCCGCCATCGCCGCCCTGGCGCGGGTCAAGACCAATGCCGATACCGGCATCTTCCTTCCCATCCAGGAAGCCGCGGTGACAGCGCTGCACCTGCCGACGACCTGGTACGACGGTCTCAAGGCGACCTATCGCCGCCGTCGGGAAATCGTGACCCGCGCGCTGCAACGCATGAACATCTGGTTTACACCCAGCGCCGCCACCTTTTATGTCTGGCTGGAAGTGCCCCCGCCCTTTGCTTCGAGCGCCGCCTTCGCCTCTGCCTTGCTTGAAGCGACGGGCGTCTCGCTCACCCCAGGGGCCGCTTTCGGGGCGCACGGCGAGGGGTTTGCGCGGATCACCCTGGTCCAGGAAGAGGCGCGGTTGACGGAGGCCATGGAACGTTGGGAACGCTGGCTGATCGGGCAAAGCCTGCACACCGAAATCGCATGAGCGGAACTCGCCGGCATCCCCTGGGAGCGCTGCTCGCCCTGCTGTTGACAGGTTGTACGCTGCTGACGCCTTCGGCAGCGCTGCCGTCCCCCTCTCCGACCGCCACCCTCGCGCCGCCGACCGCCACGCCGCCCCCCCTCCCTACGCCGACGCCAACCGCAACGCCGACGCCAACTCCCATCCCCCCGCCCGACCCGGGGGCATTGCCGGAGCTCGCCAACGCCGGCGCGGCGCAGGTCCACGCCGCCGTCGGCGACGCCGCCCTGCTCTGCTTCCGCTACGAGGATCTCACCAACGACGGGCTTCCCGAATGGCTGGCGCTCCTCCATCAGCCGGAAGCCGGGCGCCTGAGCGCCTTCGTGCTGCGAGATGAGCACATCCACACGCTCCTGGATGCCAAACCCGATCCGGGGAAACCCTACTACGGGCTGGGACAATATCCCACCTGTGAGATCGAAATCCGCGACGTGAACGCCGATGGCAAGGCGGAGATCGCCATCTTCGGCCACGCCGAGCGCAATCTCACCTTGCTGCACCTCTATGCTTGGGACGAAGGCGCCGGCGATTTTCGGCTCGTCGGGGCGTTCCAGGGGGACGCCGGCGTCTCCTTCGAGGACCGCGACGGCGATCTCGCCGGGGAAATCGTCGAAGGGCACCGCGACACGGGCGCGCCGCAGCTGGCATGGCGGGTCATCTTCACCTGGGACGGGCAGACCTACGGCTGGACGTGGGACCGCTGGGACTGGTACTTCCTGGAACGCCCTCACGACTATCCCACCCACCGGGCGGATTACGCCGTGATCTCCTTCTACCTGGCGTTGAACGACCGCGATCTGCCCGGCGCGTACGCGCTGCTGGCGGATTCGGCCCGCGCGGCGCAGCCTTACGAGAACTGGGCGCTGGGCTTCGCGCGCACCCTCCGCGTGGACGTGAGCGGGGTGCAGCGCGTCGCCACCGCGAGCGACGAGGAGCAGGCGCGAGTCAACGCCATGGTCACAGCCTGGGACAATGAAGAGGGGCTCGTCATAGGCCGGCTGTGGGAAGTCACCTGGGAGACCGTCCACACCGATGCCGGCTGGCGTCTGCTCAGCGCCACGACGCAGCTGCTGGATACGTGGGACGCCCCCTACTGGAAGTGAACGTGAGAAGGCGTGAAGGTGGACACGTGTTTATTTTCAGAGAAGACGCCCTGTGCTGGCGCACACCATCCAGGAATGAAAATGCGCGGTAACTGTTCAGCCTGGCGTCAGGTAGCTCGACGGCGATGGATGAACCTTTGTGAGCTGTAGCTTTTGCCCCTCCCCCAGCCCTTCGCCGACGGCGCGTACGCCGTCGGCGAAGGGAGAAAAAAATAGGGGTTTTGCAGGCGGGCTGCGCCCGCCTGCAAAACCCCACAAAAAAAGTTTCCCCTTCCCCCTGCGCAGCGCGGGAAGAAGGGGCCAGGGGATAGGGGGCAAAAGTTGATTCTCAATCTTCAGCAATCACCAGGAAATTTTGCGTTTTTCAGTCAGTGGCGGTACCTTTGTCACACAAGTGATTTTTTCGCTTTTTCGCTGATTCGCTGACTGCTGACTCGCTGATCTCTATTTGCGAAGGAGCCTATATGACACGTAACTGGCAGCGCAATCTCTGGGGAGTGTGGATTGCGGAATTGTTAGCCCTCATGGGCTTTGGCTCTTTCCAGCCGATTCTGCCGTACTACGTGCAATCGCTGGGCGCCAGCGGGGAAGCCGTCGCGCGATGGACCGGGATTGTCAGCTCCGCGCCGGCGTTCGCCATGGCGTTCTTCGGGCCTGTTTGGGGCAGCCTCAGCGACCGTTTTGGGCGCAAGATGATGGTGGAACGGGCCATGTTCGGTGGCGCCGTCATCATCATCCTGATGGGCTTCGTGACCAGGGTAGAACAGCTGGCAGCCCTGCGGTTGCTGCAAGGAGCACTCACCGGCACCGTCGCCGCGGCCACAACGCTCGTCGCGAGCACCACGCCACAGCATCGGCTAGGCGAGACGCTGGGCAAATTGCAGGTCGCCATCTTCTTGGGGCAGTCACTGGGCCCTTCCGCCGGCGGCATGGTCGCCGATGCGTTCGGCTATCGCACGGTGTTCTGGATTACCTCCGCTTTCCTGCTCGTCGCCGGATTGGTCATTTTATCGGTAGTGAAAGAGGACTTCACCCGGCCGCAAGACCTGGGAGAATTCCGGCTGTTGGGACAAATGCGGCGGGACTTCGGTCTGATTTTCGCCAGCGCCGTGTTGGCATTGGTCCTCTTCCTGCGTTTCGCCCTGCGCCTGGGCGTGCAGCTGTCCGCGCCGTTTACCCCATTGCTGGTGCAGGAACTCCTGCCGGATTCAACGCAGCTGGGAACCTTCTCCGGCCTCCTGGCCACCCTGTCCGGCGTCAGCAGCGCCATCGCCGCGCCAGTGCTGGGACGCATGGCAGATCGCTACGGCGGACGAATGATCCTGTTGCTCTGCAGCTTGCTGGGCGGCGTCGCTCTGGTGCTCCAGGGCATTGCCCCGAATTACTGGCTGTTGCTGCTCTGGCAGGTCTTTATGGGAGTCGCCATTGGCGGCACGCTGGCCACGCTCAGCACGTATATCGGCAAACTCGCCCCTCCCGGGCGCGCCGGCACGGCCTTCGGGCTGGATTCGACCGCCGTCTCGCTGGCAAACGCCATCGGCGCCTTCGCCGGCGGCCTGCTCGCGGAGGCGTTTTCGCTGCAGACCCCCTTCATCATCGGCGGGATCGTGATGGCCCTGTGCAGCCCCCTGGTGCTGCGCCTGCCGCGCCAACGGGGACCTGTCAACAACAATGAAAAGGCGTCGACAGCCTGAGCTCGAGCCGCGCCGAAAATGACCCGGCGGCCCTCTTCCCCATAACGGCCAACAAAAACCCGGCAGCCCCACAGACTGCCGGGTTCCTGACCCGCCATGTGCCCGCGCGTCAAGTCACGGAGTGAACTCCACCCCCTTGAGCAACGCCGCTTTGTTCGGCTCCAGCCATTGCCGCTGCCGCTCCGAGAGATGCGCCTCCAGCTGCGCGAGCACCGACTCCGCGCTGACGATCCCCGTGGCCTTGAGCAACGCGCCGAGGGCCACCAGGTTCGCCATGCGGACGTTGCCCAGCTCCGTGGCGATGTCGCTCGCCGGCAACGCCACCACGCGGAGGTCCGTGCGCACGCTCGCGCGCGGCACCAGGGAGGCATTCACCACCAGCACGCCCCCCGGCTTGACCAGCGGCTCGTACTTGTCCATCGAGGGGAGATTGAGGGCAATCGCCGCGGTGGGATGCCGAATGATGGGCGCGCCGATCTCCTCCTCCGACAGGATCACCGTGCAGTTGGCCGTGCCGCCGCGCATCTCCGGACCGTAAGAGGGAATCCAGGTCACCTGCAGCCCCTCAGTGAGGCCCGCATACGCCAGCAACTGCCCCGCGAAGAGCGCTCCCTGTCCGCCAAATCCCGAGATGATAATGTCTTCGTGACGCATCGCGCCCTCCTATACCTTCAGCGCGGCGACTTCATCGCTCACGCGCGTGTCCCCCAACGGGAATTGGGGAATCATGTTTTCTTTCGCCCACTGCATCGCCGCCCAGGGATCCATGTTCCAGTTGGTGGGACAGGTGGAAAGGACCTCGACAATGCTGAAGCCCAGCCCTTGCAGTTGCGCCAGGAAAGCCCGCTTGATGGCCTTCCTGGTCTTGTTGATCCCGGCCAGGTCCAACGTCGCCTGGCGCGTGGCGTAGACGACGCCGGGGATCACCGCCATGATCTCGCTGATGTGCAC
>JAAZNO010000295.1 GCA_012798275.1 Chloroflexota bacterium | reverse complement strand
GTGCACCTTGACGGTGTTGGGGCTGAGAAACACCCGCGCGGCGATTTCCCGGTTGGTCAGTCCTTGCGCCACCAGCGAGACGATTTCCAGCTCGCGTTCACTCAACGCTTCGCCAAAATCAGCCGGCATCCTCCGCCTCCACGGACGGAAATTCCACGATCTCACGCCCGGCCAGTTTGTGTTGCACGCGCTCGGCGATGATGTCGAGGTGTTGCGGATAGCGCACGAAGTCCAGCTCGTCGCCTGGCACCATGAGCACGGGGCAGAGATTAAAGCCGCTCAGCCATTCGGCATACAGACGTTCCAGGAGCGCCAGATAATCCGGCGAGATGCCGGCTTCCATACCGCGCGCCCGCCGCCGAATGCGTTCGAGCAACGTCGGCACGCTCGCCTGCACATGGATCAGCAGGTCGGGACGCGGCAACGTGCTGATGACAAAATCGTAGAGCCGGCGGTAGGCCTGATAATCCCGCTCATCCATGTTGCCCATGGTGTACAACGCCCGCGCGAAAATATGGGCGTCCTCGTAGATGCTGCGATCAATGATCGCGGAATAGGGCGCCTCCGCCTGTCGCCGGTGCTGCTCGGCGCGGTGCCCCAGGAAGAAGATTTGCAGGTGAAAACTCCACGTGCGCATGTCCGCGTAGAAGTCGCTGAGATAGGGGTTATCGGCGACAGATTCGTAGGCCACATGCCAGCCCATCCGCGCCGCCAGGCGCTCCGCCAGTGAGGTCTTTCCCGCGCCGATGTTGCCAGAAACCAGGACCAGGTATTTTGTCACTGTGGCGCCTCCCTATGGCTCATGGATGAAATGTCGAGAAAAAAATACAGGCCGCTGCGACTCCGCGTTGATTTTCAGCGTTCACCGCTCCGTGGCAGGAGGGCGCACTTCCAACCGCACTACCGCCCCGGTGTGCGGTCGCACCAACGCCGCCTCGCTGAGCCGGACGCCGACGATCCACAGCACTTCCTCGCCGGCGACGAGCAGGGGCAGCGCGTCGCGCCAGGCCCGCGGAAACCGCACGTTGATGAGAAAATCGCTCAACCGCACCCCCGCGCCACCGAGCCCCTGCGGACGGAAACGCTCCCCACGCTCCCGCGTGCGCAGCATTGCGCCGCCCGTCACCGCCTGCGCATCCACCCACGCGACGAAGGGGTCCGCATTGGCCGCGATCGCGGCCAGATCCCAGGCCTCTACGCGCGTAGCAGAAAGCGTCCATCCGCCGGGCAGCTCCGTCTCGCCGGGAAGCGATAACGCGAGCCGCGTTCCCGGGGCCAGCCAGGGGCGCGTTTCAGGAAGCCGGGCGCCCTCCTCCGCCGAGACGGTCAGGGTTGTGTAGCCTACGCGCAGCGCTACCCCCTCGGGGAGGGTCGCCACGGCGCCGGTAGCCCCGGTCTGCGCTAGCGCCACGGCGTTTTCGACGTGTACGAAGTCCACGTCCCGTAACGTCGGGCGGACATGAAAAGCGGCGCGGCGCAGCAACAGCCGCTGCAGCGCCAACGGTTGCGCCCGCCAGCCGTCGAGCGCCAAAGTCACGGTCTCCGGGCGCTGTTCCACGATCAACGCGGCCCAGGCCGCCTCCGTCAGCTGCTCCAGCAGGGCATAATCCGCGCGGGCCACCTCCGCCAGCCGACACAAACGCTCCGCGATGCGAGGATTGAGCTCCGCCAGGTACGGCAACGCCTCATGGCGCAAGCGGTTGCGGAAAAGGGTGGTGTCAAGGTTGGAACGATCGAAGCGCGTCTCCAACCCTTGCTCGCGGCAGTACGCTTCGATTTCAGCGCGCGGTGTCTGCAGCAACGGGCGGATCAGTTGGACGTCCACGTCACGCGGCGCCGGCGACCCATCCGGCAGAATCAGCAGCGGGGCCAACGCCGCGAAGGACGTGATAGGGGCCATCCCCCGCAGGCCCGCCAGACCCGCGCCGCGCAGCAAGTGCATCAACACGGTTTCGGCCTGATCGTCAGCGTGATGCCCGACGGCGACCGAACGCGCCCGCGCTTCCTGCGCCGTCTGCAGCAGGAAGCCGTAACGCACCCGGCGGGCTACTTCCTCGAAAGCCAGGCCCTCCCGCTGCGCCAGAGCGGGCACGTCCGCGCGTCCCACGGTACAGGGGAGTCCCCAGCGCGACGCGAGTGCGACGACGAAATCGGCGTCCGCATCGGCGTCAGCGCCGCGCGCGCCGTGATGCAGGTGCGCCACGTGCGGGAACACCTCCGAGCGCCGCAGCAAGTCCAGCAGCGCCACGGAATCCGGGCCCCCGGACACTCCCACGACGACGGAGTCGCCCGGTTCCAGCAACCGGTATTGCCGCAAGGTCTTTTGGAAACAGGCAAGCAAATTCCCTTGCGCCCTCACGTTCTACCTGCCCACACTTTCAAGCGCTCCGGCGAGCGTCAACTCAGGCGGATCAGCGTGTCGCAATAAGCGCAGCGGATCTCGCGCATCCCCTTGTAGAGGGTAGGCAGCGCCGCACCGCAGCTGGGGCATTTAGTGGGCAGCGGCGTCGC
>JAAZNO010000294.1 GCA_012798275.1 Chloroflexota bacterium | reverse complement strand
GACGTTCCGGCTCGCGGGTGCTGAACCCTACCGCGCGGCCCTCCTCATGGAGCAGCATGTCGAAGCGCAGGCGGTAATGCCGTGAGGCCTCGGTCTGGGGCGGTGCGGTGAGGGGGAGCCCTACACGCAGGCTGGCCCCCGGCGCCACCGTCTCCATGAGGGTGACGCTCGTCGTTGCCGTGATGACGGGGACGCCGTTCTCGTCCTCCCAACCGTAATACGCCAGGGAGACATCGCCCGTCCAGGTGAAAACGCCCGTGTTCTGGACGGTGAAGGTGAGCGTGCGGGTTTCCTCCGGTTGCAGCAGGGGCGGGTTGACGCTGCCGCTGCGCCAGTCAATCTCCAGCGGCGCCCAACGGTAATCGGGCGTGAGCCGCGTTCCGTTGCTGTCACGAAGCTGCACGCCGGTGTAATAGTGCGTGAGAATCTGCCGCGCGTCATCCCAGCGCACACTCCAGGGCTCATCGCCGGCGCCGGCGTAGGAGCAGCGATTGCCCCGCGCCCAACGGCTGGCGCCTTCCTGGCTCATCCCCCGCTGATGGCCATAGTCGTTCGCATCGCAGCCGCTGCTGATGGGATCTTCCACCCCGCGCAGGTAGACTCGTCCGCCGTTTACCGTCCGTAGCCAGGCATCGGCGGAGAACTCCGCGAAGGCGGGGATGTAGTCCTCAGGCGCGAGGTCGTAGGCGATGTAATAGCCTGGCGCGACGGCGTCGCAGACGAGGCGTTGACGGGCGTTGAGATTGGTCGCGGCGCAGGGAGCTGTCGGATTGTCCGGAAAACGCGCCGGGGGCAGGCTTTCGAACTTGTAGGGGATGAAGGCCTGAAACGCGGTGGAGTTGTTGATGGCACGTTCGTCGTAGATCGCGCGGTAAGCGTAGCTGCGAGCGGCGACGGCCTGTGCGATCAGCGCCGTGGCGTGATAGTAGGTCCCCATCTCCAACGGCACCACATCCAGCAGATAGTCGCTTTCGATGGAAAGGGTGATCGGATTGGTGGCGTAGGGGTAGGGGAGGACGGTCGTGCGCACACAGGGGAAGTCATTTTCGTTGCAGAAGACGGTACATCCCCAGGCAGTGCTGCCCGGCTCGCAGAGGGTGTACGGCGAGCGTCGCGCCCCGCTGAGCGTGAGCGGGTACACGGACAGGGTGATTTCAGTCGGCGGCGTGTAGGGCGCCGTGGCGCGGAGGGGAGGGAGCGTTGATGGTTTGGACGTCGGCTCCGCTTCGGTGAGGGCCGCCGTCAACGTCGGCGGCTCCGCGCTGACGCTGACCGGCAGGAGGCACACTCGCCCTTCTTCCGCGGTGGGGCAGGCGACGGCGAGCCGCCGCCCGTCGGGGGACCAGGCGAGCTGCTGTCCCCACATCCCGCCGCCGAAGAGCTCCTCTCGCGCGAGGCGGGCTTCGCCGGTGAGGGCGTCCACGAGGAAGAGCTGCGCGCGCTCTGCGCCCTCCGCCGTGATGTCGGCGACGGCCAGCACGGCGAGCCACCGGCTATTGGGCGCCCAGGCGAGGTCGGTGACGAAGCGGGGCGCCCCTTCCCAGCGCCGCTGTTGCCCCGTGAGAGCGTCGGACAGTTGCAAGTGGCTGCTGAGGAGGGGGGCGCCTGCCTGCGACCCCGGCGTGAGAATCGCGGCGCGGAAGCGTCCGTCGGGGCTCCATTGCGCCTCCAGGAACGATTTCTCCCACGCGGTTCGTTCCCCGGCGGAAGTGAGCTCTCCCGTCGCGGGCGTGAAATACGCCGCCTGCGATTGGGGGCTGATGTTCAGGGTGAGCTGTAACCGGCCGTCGGGCAGCCATCCGGCGATGCCGATGGCCTGAGGGCGCGTCAGCGCCAGCTCGGGCGCGCCGAAGGTGTACGCCGTCGTCGCGGCGGCTCCCCGCGAGTCGCTCGCCGGCGCCAGCGTGAGCAACAGCCCAATCCCCACGAGAAGGCTGAGAATCGTCTGAGGCTTCATCATTTCCCCCTTCGAAAATGGCCCCGAATGAACACGAATTTCACGAATAAGATCAGAAATTCCTGGCCCCGGGGCTGCTACGTCCTCAAACACCGCGCTTCAGCGCGGTGGGCTCGTGTCGAACCGGTGAGCCGTCGCCGTCGCTGCTCACGACTCACATTTTCATCCTTGGATGATGTGCGCCAGCACAGGGCGTCTCCTGCGAAAATGGCCCCGAATGAACACGAATTTCACGAATCAGATCAGAAATTCCTTACCCCCGGGGCTGTTACGTCCTCAAACACCGCGCTTCAGCGCGGTGGGCTCGTGTCGAACCGGTGAGCCGTCGCCGTCGCTGCTCACGGGTTATGGCTCACAGGGTAACTGTTCAGCCACTGATTAAAAAAACGGAAGATTTCCTGACGGTTGCTGAAGATTAAGAATCAATTTTTGCACCCTATCCCCTTCCCCCCGCACAGCGCGGGGGGAAGGGGAACTTTTTTTATGGGGTTTTGCAGG
>JAAZNO010000293.1 GCA_012798275.1 Chloroflexota bacterium | reverse complement strand
CCGCCCCGTCTGCCCCACCCGCCGTTCCGCAATGAGGCCCACCGTCTTGTGCAACCAGCCCACCGTCAAGCCGGCGTGCACGTCCACGGCAAAGTCGCGGGGACTGAGGCCCACAATGACCTGCTCCGGCGTCAGGTCGGCGAAGAGAAAATCCACCTCGCCGGCGGTCGGCAGCGCGCTAAAGAGCCGATCCTTGCAAATCCAGCTCAGACTGCTGGCCCAATCGCCCTGCCAATCGCTCCCGCGCCTCGGCGCAATGGCGACGCCCCCCACGTGCGTCTGGAGCGCGTCCGCGTTTTCGGCGAGCCACAGCACGGCCCCGCCCGCGAGCAGGTACGCGCGCAGCGCATCCGTCAGGGTCAGCGCCACGGCGAGATCGGCCGCCGCGAGCGTGTCCACCAGCGTGTATCCCAGCGCGCGCAGCGGCGTCTCCAGCTCCGGCGCGTAGAGGCGGAGCTCGTCGGGGGCGGCGCAGGGCGGGAAGACGAAGAGCTCCTGCACGTGCTCCGCCGCCGGCGTCCCCTCCGCCTGCAACAGGCGCAGCGTCAGCCGTAACCGCAGGGGATGGGAAACCTCCGGCGCCCGGAAGGTCAGGCGTCCCACCGGGGTGACGTCCGCCGGGCGCGGCGCGAGCGGTCCCAGAGCGCCCCGCAGCGCCGGTTGCCCTTCCACCTCCCATTCCAGGCGGCTCTCGCGCAGGTCGGTGGCGGAGAAATGCGCGAGCGCCAGCGTCAGCGCGCACTCCTCGCCGCTCCAATAGGCCAGCCGTTCCCATTCGGGGATGATGACATCGTCGCTGTTGAGCGCGCGCAGGGCGGGGAAGAAGTCCTTGGGCTGGCGGTGCAGGTCCAGCAGGCCGTTGCATTCCCAATGGACGTCGGTGAATTCGGTGATGACGTAGCCCGCCAGGCTGGAATGGCGCCGGATTTGCTCGATCTCGTATTTGAGCGCGGCGTATTCCAGGCGCTGACTGGCCGCGAACAGCGCTTCCAGGGTGGGGAAAGCGCGCTCCAGATGATAGTGGGCGTAGCGCGCTTCCACCCCGTGCGGGTAGACGACGCCGTTGCCCCACTCCGCGCCGGTCTCGAACCACCACGGCTCGCTGCCGTCCGCCTCGAGCAGGCGGCTCACCTGCGGCAGGCCCCAGTTCCCGAATTCGGAAAGGATCAACGGCTCGTCGCCGCGCCGCTGGACCTCGGGGGCCGGCGGGCTCGCGGGAGCGTCCCACGGATCGCGCAGGAACGTCTGCCACTCCGCGTGCGTGCTGTAGGCGTGCGCGAACGTCCACCAGGGACGGGCGGCGTAGCGCGCGACCCATTCGCGCCAGTACGGAGCGTGATCGGGGATGGCGGCGTAGTTGTGGAAGTCCTCGATGTCAGTGACGACGTGTGCATTGCCCCCGCAGGCAGAATTATCCACAATCAGGCGGGTCGGGTCCAGCCGCCGGAGATAGGCGTAGGTCTCCGCGAGCCAGGCGCGCTGCGCGGGATCGGTCAGATCAATGCCCCAGCTCTCGTTGATGAGGGTCCAGATGATGATACTGGGGTGCTGGCCGTCGCGGGCCACCATGCCGGCCAGGGTCTCGCGGGCGCGCCGCTGCGCGTCCGGCGTGAGGTATTGCGCGTTGGGCAGCTCCGTCCAGATGAGCAGCCCCACGCGGTCGGCGGCGGCGTAGTAGCGCGGGTCGGCGATCTTGATGTGGAGGCGCAGGCAGTTGAGACCCATCGCCCTGGCCTGGCGGAACTGCGCTTCGAGAAAGGCCTCGGAGGGAGGCGTGCAGAGGGTCTCCGGGTAGTAATCCTGGTCGAGCGCCGCGCGCAGGTACAGCGGGCGGCCGTTGAGCCAGAGCCGCCCCTCGCGGGCCTCGATGGTGCGGAAGCCGAAGGTCTCGCTGACGCTATCGGGGGCGGCGCTGTCGAGGGTGACGCGCAGGGTGTAGAGGTGCGGCGTGTCGAGATCCCACAGCTGCGGGGCAGGGACGGGCAGCGTGGGGTTGAGGGAGGCGCTCTCCAGGGACGCACAGAGCTGGCCGTCGGGCGCGAAAATCTCGTAGCGCAGGCGAGATTCCGCGGGCAGCTCGCGGTTGAGGCGCACGGCGACGCCGACTTCCGCGGTGCGCGGCGCGATCTGGAGATGCTGGATGTAGGTGGCGGGGCGGCTTTCGGCCCAGACGGATTGCCAGAGGCCGGAGAGCATCCCATACCAGGATTGTTTGCCATGGGGGATTTCGGGGAAGAGCTCCAGCGGGTCGCTGACGCGCAGCGTGAGGCAGTTCACGCCGGGCCGGGCGGCGGCGGTGACGTCCAGCTCGAAGGGCAGGTAGCCACCCTCGTGCGCGCCGACGGGGACGTCGTTAAGCCAGACTTCAGCGCTGTAGTCCACCGCGCCGAAGTGCAGGATCACCGCGCGGTCTGCCGTCAGCCATGAGGCAGGCAGCTCCAGGCAGCGGCGATACCAGCCCACGCCGGTGAAGGTGCGCAGGGCGGGGGTCGCCTGCCAGGGGGCCGGGACGGACACGGACAGCACGTCCGCCGGGGCCGTCTCACGCCAGAAGTCCCAGGAACCGTCAAGAGCAAGTCGCGTGCGCAAGGCCATGGTTCAATCCTTTCATGGGAAGTCTATGCAGCAGGATGCCGGATGCTGCGGGTCTCTGCCGGCGTCAACGGCGCGCGGGCCGGCGGGGGACTTCAGTCTCAAGCTTCTCTCACGGTCGGGCGGCCGTCCTCGAAGGCCACGGGCACCAGGTGCAGGCTGCGGACGCCGGCGGGATAGCCCACGTGCGGCGGCGTCCAGGCGTGATAGGCCATCCACAGTTGCCCCGCGGTGTCGGTGAAGAATTCCTGGCCGCCGGGGCCGAGCGCCTCCGGCCGCCGGGCGAACCAGGGGCCGTCAAGCGGTTTGAGGTAGGGCCCGGTGAGGGCGTCGCTCACGGCATAGCCGATGGCGTAATCGGCGCTTTCCCACCAGTTGGCGGAGTAGAACAGGTAATAGCGTCCGGCGTGCCTGACCAGGGCCGGCGCCTCGATCAGCGGAAGTTCCCAGGGCTGATCGCAGCGCAGCAGTTCGAGGGGGGCCCCTTCCAGCGCCAGGCCGTCAGGGCGCAGCGGTTGCAGCCACAGGCCGGTCGGCAGGCCGCAACTGTTGCCGTCGTTTTTCCAGAGCAGATAGGGGCGTCCGTCATCATCCACAAAGGGGCTGGGATCAATGGAGCCGCCCAGGTCGTGCTGACAGAGGAAGGGCGCGGCGGAATCGTCGCGGAATGTCCCGGCGGGTGAAGCGCTCACGGCGCAGCCGAGGCATTGCAGTCCCGCCGTCTCGAAACGCGCGGTGTAATAGAGCACGGTGTAGCCATCGCGGGGCAACACGGAGGGCGCCCACGTGAGGCCCTTTCCGGCGGCAGCCCAGACGGGCAGGCGCGGCAGCGCATCCTCAAGCCGCTCCCAATGATGCAAGTCCGTAGAATGGAGCCGCTGGATGTTGTCGCCGTTGGCGTTGGTGGCGTAGGCGTAATAGTCCAGGCCGACCCGCAGCACGAAGGGATCGGGAAAGTCAACCGCCGTCAGATTTTGGATTTCGGAGTTTGGATTGGACATGGGTCTCCTGCACGTTGTCCGAGGGTGATGGGAGTTGGGGGTCGGCCGGTCAGGGCGCGGGTTGCGGGCCGACCGTCGGTCCCTGCACCACGGGGCGGCCGTCCTCCCACTGAATGCGGTCGAGCCACACAAAGCGCCGGTCGCCGCGGCGGCTGCCGGCGATGACTTCCCAGGCGTGATACACCAACCAGGTCTGATCGCCGAGCTGCAGAAGGGCCTGGTGTCCCGGCCCGATGACCATGGCGTTTTTGTCGCTGAGATCGCTGGCCAGGATGGGATTTTCCGGCGCGTCCTGGCAAGGGCCGAGGGGGCCTTCGCAGATGGCGTAGCCCACGGCGTATTCCACGCCGGCGTAATCGTTGGCGGAGAAGAAGAGGACATACTGCCCGTCGTGTTTGAACATCGTCGGCGCCTCGACGACACGGCCCTCCCACTGCGCGTCGTTGCGCACGAGGCGCACCGGCTCGCCCAGCAGACTCAGCCCGTCGGCGGCGAGTTTCTGGGCGTAGATGCTGGTGGGGATGCCGCAGCAGTTGCCGTCGTTTTTGTAATAGAGGTAGAGCTGGCCGTCGTCGTCGCGGAAGGGGCTGGGGTCAATGGTGCCACCTTCCTGCGCCTGGCAAACCAGCGGCGCGTCGTGGGTGTCCTTGAATTTGCCTTCGGGCAGGGCGCTGACGGCGACGCCGACACACTGCTTGTTGGAGGCCTTATCACGGGCGGTGTAGTACATCACGTAACGGTCGCCGATAGGGATGACTTCGGGGGCCCACACGAGGCCGCCGGTCATTTTGGCCCATTTGGGGAGCGCCGGCATGGCATCGCTGAGGATTTCCCACGTGAGCAGGTCGGTAGAGCGCGCCAGCGAGATATTTTTGCCGGAGGCGTTGGTGGCGTACAGCCAGTAGACGCCGTTCACCGGCAGGATGAAGGGATCGGCGAAGTTCTCCCGCAGGACGGGGTTCTGGAACGTCGCCGTGGGCGCGGTGGAGGGAGTCGCGCCGCAGCCGCTCAGCGCCGCGACCGACAGCAGGGCCAGCAGCAGCCTCCAACGTTGCAGGCGTCTGTGCATCATTTAGCCTTTCAATCCGGTAGTGGCGACGCTTTCGACCACGTAACGTTGCAGGAAAGCGTAGAGGAGCAGCACCGGCAACGCCACAATGACGGCGCCGGCCATCATCAAGCCGTATTCCGAAGTATAGGCTCCCTGCAGCGTGCGCAAGCCCGGTTGAAGCGTCTGCACCGCGCGATCCTTGAGCACCAGCAACGCCCACAGGAAGTCATTCCAGCTACCCAGGAATTCGATGACGGCGAGGGTCGCCAGGGCAGGTTTCGCTAGCGGCAACACGATCTGGAAAAAGATCTGGAAGGTGTTGGCGCCGTCAATGGCCGCGGCTTCTTCCAGCTCCTTGGGGATGCTCAGGAAGAATTGCCGCATGAAGTACACGCCGAAGACGCTGGCCAGCGCCGGGACAATCGCGCCGCTGAATTTGTTGAGCATTCCCAGGCGGGCGACGGTGACGAAGTTGGGCACGAGGAACATCACGCCGGGCAGGAAGAGGGTCGCCAGCAGCAGACCGAAGAGCTGCTTCCGGCCGGGGAATTCCAGGCGCGCATAGCCATAGCCGGCGAGCGAATCGAGCGCCAGTTTGGCGACCGTCGTGAGCGTCGCCACGATCACGCTGTTCCTGAACCACAGGGCGATGGGCGTCGAAGGGTTGTTCAGGATTTTGGTGTAATTTTCCAGCGTGATCACTTTGGGAATCCAGTAGATCTCGCGGCTGAACAGTTGCGATTTGAGTTTGAAGGAAGTGGACAGCATCCACAGCAAGGGGATGATGACGATGAGCGCGATGCAGACCATCAGCGCATACAGCGCCACCCGGCCGACGCTACGTTGCAGGCGATAGCGCGCCTCAGAATGTCGAATGGGCTCAGAATGTTGAACGGGCATGGAGGGAGGTGTCATAGCAGGCTCCACTTTCTATTCTTGATGCCGGAAGAGGCGGAAGTTGACGAGGGAGAAAGCCATCATGATGATGGCGACAATGACAGACATGGCGGCCGCGCTGCCCTGATAGGGGCGCACGAAGCCCTCGGTGAAGATGCGCAGCATCACCGGCTCAGTGGCGCCGCCGCCGTTGGGCAGGCGGGGATCGCCGCGCGTCATCATCATGGGCTGGCCCAGCAAATTGAAGGAGGCGATGATAGTGGTGATGATAATCAACACCAGGACGGGGCGCAGGAGGGGCAGGGTGATGTAGATGAAGCGCTGCCAGGCGTTAGCGCCGTCCACGCGGCCGGCCTCGTACAGGTCGGCGGGGATGTCTTGCATGGCCGCCAGGAAGATGATCATGTTGTAGCCCATCGTCCACCAGATGGTGGCCACGACGATGGTGATCATGGCGTAGGGCATGGTGGAGAGCCAGCGCGGGGTGGGCAGGCCCAAGGCGCCGAGGTAGTAGTTGAGCAATCCCCCCTGGCTCTGGAAAATCCACCACCAGATGAGCGAGATCACCGCGCAAGACAGCACCCAGGGGGCGAAATAGATCGCGCGGAAAGCGTTGGTGCCGGGGAGTTTCGTGTTGAGCAGCGTCGCCAACCCCAGCGGGATGAGAATGAGAAAGGGCACGCTGGAGACGACGAAGACCAACGTCACCCGCATGGAATTCCAGAACTCGTAGTATTTCACGCTGCCGGGGCGGAAAAGGTCCATGTAATTTTGCAAGCCCACAAAGGTCGTCGCCTGCGGACGCAGATAGTCGTAGTTGAAGAAACTGATGTACAGGCCGTTGAAGAAGGGGTAGCCGACAAAGACGATGAAGAAAATCAGGTGGGGCAAGATGAACAGGTAGGGCACCCCATTGAATTTGCGCTTGCCAGTGACCATAGAGACCTGCCTTTCGTAACCCTTGAGGGTGTTGCTGCGACGTGACGTCGCAGCAACACCAGGAAGGCCTTTTCTGCTAAGGGGTTTGAGGGGCCGCGCCGTAGGTAGTGCGGTTTTGCGCCAGAATTTCGTTGGCACGTTGCGCCGCGTCATCGAGCGCGCCCTTGATGTCGGAAGTCGTGCCGTTCATCACCGCACCGACGGCCTCGCCCAGGGGCCCGAACGCATCGGTGATGCCAGGGACGGAAGGTGGGAAGAAGGCGTATTCGACCGAAGGAGCGATCGAGGCCTGCGGCTCGATGGCCTTGAACTCAGCGCTCGCGCGCACCGACGCAGCGGCGGGAATCTGTCCGCCCTTCGCCCAGGTCACGGAGTTTTCCACCAGGTATTTGATGAAGACGGCAGCGGCCTGATCCTTGCAGGGGTCCACCGTCTTGTGGACGGGGAGGGTGAGCTGATGCGAGCCGGCCCACACCGCCATCTGCGGTCCAATCTGCGGGACGGCAGTCGCCCGCCCGTCGAACTCGACGCCGTCGCCGGTGATGTTGGCGATTTGCCAGATGCCGTTCCAGACCATGGCGACGGTGCCGGTCTTG
>JAAZNO010000292.1 GCA_012798275.1 Chloroflexota bacterium | reverse complement strand
TGCCGTCGCGGCGCTTCAGGAGCAGATTGAGGCGGTGTACCAGGCGACGAGCGAGTCTGTCGTCAACATTGTGGTGACGACGCTGACGTATGATTTCTTCATGAACGCCGTCCCACAAGAGGGCACCGGTTCGGGCTTCGTTTATGACGCCGATGGGCACATCGTCACCAATTATCATGTGATCGAGGGCGTCACCGACATCCAGGTGATTTTCTCCGATGGCAAGATGCTGCCGGCAACGGTGGTCGGCAGCGATCCGACCAATGACCTTGCTGTGCTGAAGGTGGATCCCGCCGCACACGCGCTGCAGCCGGTGGTGTTGGGACACTCCGACACGCTGCGTGTGGGGCAATTTGTGGTGGCGATTGGCAACCCCTTTGGCCTGGAGCAGACGTTGACGTTTGGCGTGATCAGCAGCCTGGGACGGGTCATCGAAAGCCCGGAGTATAATCGCTTCATCGGCGAGGCGATTCAGACGGACGCGGCCATTAACCCCGGCAACTCCGGCGGCCCCTTGCTGGATCTCGAGGGGCGGGTCATCGGCGTGAACGCTCAGATCGTCAGCCCCAGTCGCGCCAACGCGGGGATCGGATTTGCCATCCCGGCCAACACCGTGCAGCGCGTGGTCCCTGAGCTGATCGCCAATGGGCGTTATCCGCATCCCTGGTTGGGCGTCAATGTGCTGGACCTCTCGCGGTGGGCAGAAATGCTGCGCGGGGCGGGCGTGGACGTGCCCGACACCGGTCTGATGATCCTGGAAGTGGTGGAGGATTCCCCGGCGGCGAAGGGTGGCTTGCGGGGCGGGCAGCGCCTCATCACGTTGGGCAACGTGGGGCGCTTCCCGGTGGACGGCGACATCATCACCGCGCTGAACGGCACGCCGGTGACTTCCTTCAGCGATTTCAGCATTTACCTTGAGCTGCACACGCGCGTGGGGGAGACATTGGCGGTGACTGTTCTCCGCGATGGACAGGAGCAAGTCATTCCGGTGGTGTTGGGGGAACGTCCGTAGGCTGGCGTGATGCCGGCAGGCCGGGAGTGGCCGCCAGCCACGCTGCGAGGTCGGTGAGCGCGCGGTGAGCATAAGCCTCACCGCGCGCGCGTTTTCCACGTCGAGCTACATCGAGCGGCGGCAGCAGCCCGAAATTGGCCTTCATCGGCTGGAAGGTCGCCGGGTCGGCCTGCGTGATGTAGGCGAGCAGTGCGCCGGACATCGTTGTCGGCGGGAGGGTGAGCGGCGTTGCCCCCTGGGACAGGCGCGCAGCGTTGATCCCTGCCAGCCAGCCGCCCATCACGTTGCCGACGTACCCTTCCAGCCCGGCGAGCTGTCCCGCGCAGAACAGCGTGGAACGCTTTTTGAATTGCAACGTCGGCGCGAGCAGCAGCGGCGCGTTGAGGTAGGTGTTGCGGTGCATCGAGCCGTAGCGGATGAAAGTGGCGTTTTCCAGCCCCGGGATCAGCCGGAAAACGCGCTCCTGCTCGCCGTAGCGCAGATTGGTCTGGAACCCCACCAGATTGTAGAGCTCGCCGGCGGCGTTGTCTTGCCGCAGCTGCACCACGGCGTAGGGGCGCTGCCCTGTGCGCGGATCGCGCAAGCCGACCGGTCGCAGCGGCCCGAAGGCGAGCGCCAGGGGGCCCCGCTGCGCCAGCACTTCCACCGGCAGGCAGGCCTCGAAGAAATGCGGGTCGTCGCGCTCGAAATCGCGCAGCGGGATGCGCTCCGCGGTGCTGAGCGCTTCCACAAAACGATCGTATTCCTCCTGCGTCATCGGGCAATTGATGTAATCGCCGTCCTCTTGCTCTCCGCGATGGTAGCGCGAGGCGCGGAAGGCGCTGTCGAAATTGATGGTGGCGCTGTCCACGATGGGTGCAAGGGCGTCGTAAAAATAGAGCGTCTCGGCGCCGGATTCTTGCTGCAATGCCGTCGCCAGCGCCGGGGAAGTGAGCGGCCCGCTGGCGAGGATCACGAGGCCCGTTTCGGGGATGGCGGTCGCTTCCTCGCGGAGGAGGGTGATGCGCGGCTGAGCCTCGATGCGGGCGGTCACGGCGGCGGCGAAGCCTTCCCGATCCACCGCCAGGGCGCTGCCCGCCGGCACCCGGTGCGCGTCGGCGACTTCGAGGATGAGAGAGCCAAGTCGCCGCAACTCGGCTTTGAGCAGGCCCGGTGCGCGATTCAGCGCATCCGAGCCGAGCGAGTTGGAACACACCAGCTCTG
This sequence comes from Chloroflexota bacterium, assembly GCA_012798275.1. Taxonomy (GTDB): domain Bacteria; phylum Chloroflexota; class Anaerolineae; order B4-G1; family SLSP01; genus JAAZNO01. Next base: position 688 of record JAAZNO010000292.1, on the reverse strand, counting down.
CCAGATAGCCGGTGGTGTGGGCCGGCGTCAACACGCCGGGGCGCATCTCGATGAGACGCACCTCGGCGCCGAGGCGGGCTGCCTGCCATGCGGCTTCACTGCCGGCCAGGCCCCCGCCGATGATGGTGATCGGTTCAGAAGTGGAGGGAAAGATGGTCTGATCTCCGTGTGTGGGTTAGTCGTTAGACGGCGGCAGCGTTCCCGGCGGCACGGAGAAGACCTCCCCCGGCCGCGGGCGGGCAGTCAAGAGTTTTTCGGCTTCTTCCTGCCACTCCACGGGCACCATCACCCGCACCTGCCCGGTGTGTTCGGCTGTTTCCGGCGACGTGCTGAGCTTTTCATAGCTGAGCACTACGGGGATGCCGGCGCTCTCCAGTGCGCCCCGGATCACCATCGCCCGTAGCAGCCCCTCTGCGACGTGAACCGTCACCAATCCTACTTGTTCCTCTGTAAGGATGCTCATGGTTTCCTCCTTTTACAGTAGATTGCAGGGTGTGTTCGGGAATCCCCGGCAATGCCAGGGCCAATCACGTGTGTTACCTGAAAGCAGCGCTCAAGGATAGAGCCCCCAACGGCCGTCCAGATACTGCATGAAATAGATTCGTCCATCCAGGCCTTTGAGATATTGATAGCTGGCGTATCTGCCGACTCCCGAAAAGCGTTGGGCCCAGGTTTCCCCGCCGCTCTC
>JAAZNO010000291.1 GCA_012798275.1 Chloroflexota bacterium | reverse complement strand
CCCCGCGCCTTCTGAATGGCGGGAATCACCTCAGGCCGGGCCGGGTCAATCATGCCCACCAGGCCGATGAAGACGAGGTTGACTTCGACATTTTCGGGGGTCAGCTCGGCAGGGATGCTATCGAGGGGCCGATAAGCCATGGCCAACACCCGCAACGCCTGCGAGGCCATGTTCGCATTGCTCTCGAGAATGCGCTCACGCAGCTCCTCGGTCAACGGGACGGGGCCATTGGGTCCTTGCGCATGAGTGCAATGATCGAGCACGATATCGGGCGCGCCCTTCACCACCGCCACATACCCCTTGTCGCCGCTGCGGAAGGGGCTGGCATCCTCGTCCGAGACGTGCTCCAGGGCGTGGATCGTGGTCATGCGCTTGCGATCCGAGTCAAAGGGCAGCTCTGCCACCCGCGGGTAACGTCGTTCCTGCTCCTCGCGCCAGTAGCCGGCTTTCGCCGCCGCTACCACCAGCGATCCCTCGGTAGGATCGCCGACCATCCGATAGTCGTTCTCCCCATCGCCCTTTTCCAAAACGGCATCGGAACACAACAGGCCAGCCCACAATGTCTGCCGCAGGACGGGATGCTGATCGAGCGAAACCGGCTGGCCGTTGGACTTGAACTCACCGCGGACGTCATAGCCGGTGCCGGTGACGACGTACTCATGATCCATCACCGAGACCTGTGTCACCGTCATCTGGTTTTGGGTCAGCGTGCCGGTTTTATCGGAGCAGATGACCGTCGCCGAACCCAGGGTCTCCACGGCCGGCAGACGGCGAATGAGGGCATGGCGTTTCACCATCTCCTGCATTCCCAACGCCAGGCAGATGGTCACCACGGCAGGCAGACCCTCGGGAACCGCGGCGATCGCCAGGCTGACCGCAATCATGAAGAACTCGGTGACCATAGAAATGGTCAGCGTCTGGCCGGTCAAAATGGGGCGTAAAACGCCGATGAGGAACACCAACCCACAGATCGCCAGGGCCGCAATTCCCAACGTCCGCCCGACTTCATCCAACTTGCGCTGCAGAGGGGTTTCCTCTTCCTCCACTTCCTGGATCATCTCGGCGATATGACCGATTTCCGTCTGCATCCCCGTCGCCGTCACCACCGCCATGCCGCGCCCATAGGTGACCATGGTGCTCATGTAGGCGCAGTTACGCCGATCGCCCAGCCCGGCCTCAGGATCGAGGACCCGCGAAGCATCTTTCGATACTGGCAAAGATTCCCCGGTGAGTGACGCTTCGTCAACCTTGAGATTGACGGATTCGATCAGGCGTACATCCGCCGGGACGATGTTGCCGGCTTCAAGCAGGACAATGTCGCCGGGGACCAGGTGAGGGGAAGGGATGACGGTGCGATGGCCGTCGCGCAACACATGCGCCTCGGGCGCCGCCATCTTCTTAAGCGCGGCGAGGGCCTCTTCGGCCTTGCTCTCCTGGACCACGCCGATCACGGCGTTCAACACCACAATGGCCATGATCACGGCCGCCTCGACCAATCCACCTTCGTCCAGACCCAGGATATTCAACAAGGCCGAAATAACTGCGGCGACGATCAGGATCACTACCACAAAGCCGCGCAGCTGATCGAGCAAACGCTTCCAAAACGAAACCGGGGGACGTTCCTGAAGCTGATTGGGGCCGTAGATCTCCAGCCGTTTTTGGGCTTCTGCTGAACTGAGACCCTGGTCCGGGCGGACCTCCAGCAGAGCCAGCGCTTCTTCGGCGCTCAGCGCATGCCACTTCTTCTCATCACTCATGCAGTTTCCTCCTTCAAAAATAGAGAGCAGCAGTCAGCGAATAAGCGAATAAGCGAAAAAATCACTTACGTGACAAAGGTATCGCCACTGACTAAAAAACGCAAGATTTCCTGGCGATTGCTGAAGATTGAGAATCAACTTTTGCCCCCTATCCCCTGGCCCCTTCCCCCCGCGCAGCGCGGGGGGAAGGGGAACTTTTTTTGTGGGTTTTTGCAGGCGGGCGTAGCCCGCCTGCAAAAACCCTATTTTTTTCTCCCCCTCCCCGACGGCGCCTGCGCCGTCGGGGAGGGGGCTGGGGGAGGGGCAAAAGTTCCAGCTTACAAAGGTTCATCCATCGCCGTCGAGCTACCTCATGCCAGGCTGAACTATGACCGCACATTTTCATCCTTGG
>JAAZNO010000290.1 GCA_012798275.1 Chloroflexota bacterium | reverse complement strand
CCTGATTGTGGAGGATACTGTCTATGTTGCTTCCATGGATCATGGGGTGTACGCTCTTGCTCTCGCGGACGGGGCGCTCAAGTGGAAGTTCGAGGGGCGCGGTGCTTTCGGTGGGGCGCCGGTGTTGGTAGACGGCGGCTTGTGGATTGGCGATTTCGGCGACCGCGTCTATCGGCTCGATCCTGAGACCGGGGCCGTCCTGTGGACTTTTGAGGAAGGGGAAAATTGGTTTTGGAGCGCCGGCACACCGGGCGCAGGCCGCATCACTTTCGCTGACGTGGGGGGCAACGTGATCACTTTCAGCACCCGCACCCCCTCGGTGGTGTGGCAGCAGCGTGTCGAGGGTGAAATTTTCCGTGGGCAGGGTGTGTGGAGCTCCGATGGGAAGACCCTCTACTTGCCGGGATACCAGAGCGGCGTCATTCGAGCGCTGGAGGCGGCGACGGGCAGCATCTTGCCGCAGATCTCGGTGGCCCAGGGAGCGCGCCTTCCTGGCGATCTGATAACCGATGGGGAACGTATCTACGTCATGCCCATTATGGCCGCGACGCGCGTCCAGGCGTTGGACGCGGAAAACGGCAAATTGCTGTGGCAGTATCCGTTGCCGGAGTGAAGCGGTGAGTCTCAAACCTGGGGGCGAGTGTAGGGAGAAAAGCTGTGTGGGATTATCTCATTGTTGATCCGTTGACCAATTTGCTGTTGTTGTTCTACCAGCTGCTGGGGAATCAGACGATGCTGGCGGTGGCCGCCCTGACCTTGCTCGTGCGGCTGCTACTCACCCCATTGACCCTGAGCCAGCAGAAGATGGCGCGCAAACAGCAGGAGCTGCAGCCTCGCATGAAGGCACTGCAGGAGAAATACAAGAATGACCGCGAACGGCTGGCGCAGGAACAAATGGCTTTGTACAAGGAGCTGGGCATTAACCCTCTTGGCGGTTGTCTGCCCATGTTGATCCAGCTGCCGTTGATGTTTGCTCTCTATGGGGCAATCATTCGCGCGCTGGCTTCGACGCCGATCGCGTTGCTGGATCTGTCGGCGCACATCTACCGCTGGATCCCCGGCCTCAGTACGCTGGCTCCCCTCAATGGCCGTTTCCTGTGGATGGATCTGGCCGTGCGCGATCCGTTCTTCATCATGCCGCTGTTGGTGATGGCGACGACCTGGTATCAGCAAAAGCTGCTCACCCCCGCGACTGCCAATGCCGATCCGCAGGCGCAATCCATGAGTCAGTCCATGTTGATCACTATGCCCTTGATGATGGGATTTTTCTCGGCGCAGTACGCGACGGGACTTTCGGTCTACCTGTTGATTTCAAACTTGATCGGGATTGCTCAATATTTCCTGTTCCGGCGTCACTACGTTGGAGCGCCGGTCAGCGGTGAGAAATCAGCCGCCAGCTCTGCACCGGTTGTGACGGCAAATAAGGCGTCGCGCAAGCCGCCTGCTAAAGCGCCGGTAAAAGCCAAAGGCAAATAGGCCGGCCTGATGTTTGCGAACGTGGACATGTGTGAAGGTGCGGACTGGCGCCAGGTAGCGAGACGGCGATGGATGGACCTTTGTGAGCTGTAGCTTTTGCCCCTCCCCCGGCCCCCATAAGCGTCAACTTAAGGGGAAAAAGGGCCAGGCGGCATCGAAATGCTACAGTTTCTGACGCGAAGAGGTGACTGCGGACAGGAGGAAGGGTAGGGCTTGGAGTTGTTGAGGGGCTGGTGTAGCCTTAT